>SUWA01000022.1 GCA_015061695.1 Lentisphaerota bacterium | reverse complement strand
CCTGCGGTTTACAGAAGATGATCTGTTCGACCTTATGGAACTGATGCACGCGGAAAATACCGCGGCTGGCTTTGCCGTAACTGCCGGATTCAGTACGGAAACAGGGCGTATAAGCCGTGTAGAAGCGCGGCAAAGTCGCACCTTCCAGCACTTCATCGGCATGGAACCCGACCAGCGTCTGTTCCGAAGTACCGATCAGCGCCAGATCTTCATCTTTCAGCGCATAGGTCTGATCAGCAAAGAAAGGCAGATAACCGGTTCCGTACAAAGTTTTTTCCTTGGCCAGACAGGGCGTCATAAACAGCTGAAACCCGCGGTTGACCAGTTCGCGCTGAGTCCAGAAGAACAGTGCCTGAACCAACTGTGCGCCCTTGCCTTTCCAGTAATAAAAACCGGACTGGGCAACTTTGGCGCCGCGCTGGGTGTCGATTATATCCAGAATTTCGCCCAGTTCCTGATGGTCGCGCACCTTGAAATCAAACTGCGGGATCGTGCCGACTTTGCGCAGTTCAACGTTATCGGCATCGGTCTGCCCATCCGGCACATCATCGGCCAGCAAGTTGGGCAGAAAACCGGCCATGGCGGTCATTTTATCTTCCAGACGGTTCAGATGACCTTCGCTGGCCGAAAGACGTTCTTTGAGTTCACGCACCTGTTCACGGGCAGCCGGATTATCTTTACATTCCTTGCTCAAACGGTTGCGTTCCGAACGCATATTTTCGACTTCGCCCAACAAAGCACGGTATTCGGCATCCAGCGCAATCAAAGTATCCACATTGACCGCAGCGCCGCGGCGGGCGCAATTCTTCTTTATCAGCTCCGGATTTTCACGGAGGATTCTCAAGTCAATCATTCTCTTACCTCAATATTATATTTCAGAACTGCGGCATGGGGTAGTCGGCGGTAAACGCCTTGACTTCTTCGCCCAGCTTCTTCAGCGCTTCAACATCGTCGCGCAGAGCCACGCCGCGATCAATAAAGTCAGCGATCTTGAGCATGGCATCTTCTTTCATGCCCCGGGTGGTAACAGCCGGCGTACCGATACGGATACCACTGGTGACGAACGGTTTTTCCGGATCGAAGGGGATCATGTTCTTGTTGACCGTGATCCGGGCAATATCCAGCGCATTGGCCACGGCCTTACCGGTCGCCTGTTTGGGACGCAAGTCAACCAGCATCAGGTGATTGTCCGTTCCGCCGGAAACCATACGGAAACCGCGGCGGGTCAACTCGTCGGCCAACACTTTGGCGTTGAGTTTGATCTGCTTCTGATAAGCCTTGAAATCATCGCTCATGGCTTCGCCGAAGCAGATAGCCTTGGCCGCGATAACGTGTTCAAGCGGCCCGCCCTGCATACCGGGGAATACCTTGGAATTGATCGCCTTGATATATTCTTCGCGGCAAAGGATCAAACCGGCACGGGGACCGCGCAAGGTTTTGTGAGTGGTGGTGGTAACTACATCAGCATACGGCACCGGGCTGGGGTGTTCACCGGCAGCGACCAGACCGGCAATGTGCGCCATATCAACAAAGAGTTTGGCACCGACTTTGTCGGCGATTTCGCGCAAACGCGGGAAATCAATGATCCGCGGATAAGCCGAGGCACCGGCCAGAATCATCTGAGGTTTGTTTTCCAGCGCCAGCTTTTCGATTTCGTCATAGTCGATCATTTCGGTTTCGCGGTTGACACCGTAAGGCACGATGTTGTAGAGCGACCCGGAGAAGTTCAGCGGATGACCGTGAGTCAGGTGCCCGCCGTGGTCAAGACTCATGGAAAGCACGGTATCGCCGGGTTTGACCAGCGCCATGTACACCGCCTGATTGGCAGAACTGCCGGAGTGCGGCTGAACGTTGGCAGCTTCGGCACCGAAGAGTTTGCAGGCGCGTTCGATGGCCAGGCTTTCGATTTCGTCAATAAATTCGCAGCCGTTGTAGTAACGTTTGCCCGGGTAACCTTCGGCATATTTGTTGGTCAGAACCGAACCTTGCGCGGCGCGTACGGCACAGCTGGCAAAGTTTTCGGAAGCAATCAATTCAATGCCGTCAGCCTGACGGACTGCTTCTTTATCAATGATATTGGCGATTGCCGGATCGGCATTGCGGATAGCGGCAATATCGTCATAGGTAACTTTTTCCAGTTCATTCAACCGGCGGCAATGACGTTCTTCGCCGGAAAACTTGGTGGTCATAAAGGTCGAAACGATATCAAAGCGGCAATCGTCAGTCAGATGGTCGCCGGAAAGCACGATCACATTGCTGCAGTTGTGCTGGCGCGAAAGCATCGCGGTTTCCTTATCTTCGCAAACCGCCGCGCGCACACCGTGAAAACGGTTGGCCGCAATCGCCATACCGATACCGGAACGGCAGATCAGAATCCCGGCATCTGCTTCCCCGCGGGAAACTTTGCCGGCCACCACTGCGGCAAAATCCGGATAGTCATCGGTCTTTTCCAGCGAGAACGCGCCGGCATCGACCACATTGATCTGGTTGGCAGTCAGTCTGGCGATCAGAGTCTGTTTGGCTTCAAAACCGCCATGATCAGCTCCGACAGCAACGGTCAGAAGAGTGTTTTTTGTTGCAAAATCCTGAATTGAACAACTCATTTTTCAACCTTTTGTTTATGGGTTATACATTATTGGTTTATATTTACTATATTGATAATTTTCCATTTTTCAAGTTTTCAGCCAGATTTGCCAGCGCATAGCGCATATTTTCAAAGCATCGCCGGTAATCGTCAAGCGATCCGCCGTAGGGATCAACCACTTCCCCGCCCCGGTCAAATTCCAGCAGACGGTGTACTTTACCGGCATACTCCGGCATAACGCTTATGATCTTCCGGCAATGAGTATCGGTCATACCAACGATCAGCGCTGCATCCTGAACCATTTGGCTATTCAGACAACGGGCGGCAAACTCATCCAGACTGCAGCCGTTTTCTTTGGCCACCATTTGCGAGTTGCCGGATGCCGGTGCGCCCGGTTCGGCAAACAATCCGGCCGAACGCCCGACAATGCCGTCAAGCGCCAAATCCCGGACGCACTTGTTAAAGTACGCTTCTGCCAATGGACTGCGGCAGGTATTGCCGGTGCAGACAAAAAGCACACACTTTTCCATAAAAACTCTCAAACTAACTGGCAAAAAGCCTGTTTCGGCTGTAAATTAAAAAAACGTTACAATGCAACACCTATAATATACACCGGTTTTGCCGGATTAAAACCTTTGAAAGTGTATTTTTATGATGAAACTTAAAGATTCTGCGCTTTTAGACGCTTTTATTTGCAATTTAAGCTGTGTTTACGAGCTTCCGGAGTCAGTTTTAGCCAACAGCAGCAATCAGGATATTGAACTTGACCTGGGATGCGGCAAAGGTTCTTTTACCACTGAATTGGCTAAACGGCATCCGGAGCGGATCATTCTGGCCGCCGATGTGCTTTCCGGCCGGTTGCGCAAACTTGTAAAACGCAATCAGCGTAACGGGGTGGAAAATATGCGCGTACTCAAAGCCGAAGCCCGGATGCTGGTGGCGCGTCTGCTGCCCGACCGCACCTTGAGCCGTATCCACATTCTCTGCCCCGATCCGTGGCCTAAAGACCGGCACAGCGGCAACCGCCTGTTGAGTTCAAACTTTATGACCCACATCCACCGGGTGCTGAAAGACGACGGAGTGTGGCATTTTTCGACCGACGACCTTGAATATCTGGCCGCCGTCCGTCAGGCAGTCAAAGCCTCACAGCTTTTTGCGGAAAAGCCGGAACGCTTGAGCGATATAGCCGATATAAAAACCGATTTTGAAGTCATGTGGAACGAAATGGGCAAAAACGTTTATCATCACTCGTGGGTAAAACTGCCCCTGCCCGCGGTTAACATTGGCCACTGACCTATCAACATGGAGAGCAAAATAATGAACGATCTGGCTGGTTTGCTGCCGCAGTTAAATTATCCGGGAAATTTGGCTCAAGCAATTATTGACGCGCCTGACGGCAGTTCTCTCCTTGCTTTGGATGGTATTTGTTCTGTTAATGAGTTTGATCGTCAGCTGATTGAAATTTGCCGCCGCAAGCAACTCAAAGTTTACTGCGAAATGCCGTTTGCCCCCGCTTTCCGCCGCCAACGGGTGATCGAAGGCGAGCGTTTGGTGGCAATGACGGATCTGGCTGACCTGCAATATGGTTCGCTGATCGCAGTTCACCGGATGCCGTTCATTCCATCGTCCATAAAACCGGGTAAAGTTCTGTTGGCGCTGGCCCGGGCGGCCGGATACCGGCAGTTGGCCTATGAAATGCCGCAAAAATATACGCCCGTATGCTTTGAACACCCCGATTACCCGGATTTTATTATTTCGCTGCTGCCGTTGAGCAACTTTGTGCGCAACCGCTGCACCCCCACACAGAATTGCTGCAAATTCTTCAACTGGCTTTTTGCACGATTGGGATTGGATATTGAGTTAAATAATATCCGGCCGGAAACCGGCCCGGCGCTGCGGCCCGACACACCGTTG
This sequence comes from Lentisphaerota bacterium, assembly GCA_015061695.1. GTDB lineage: Bacteria > Verrucomicrobiota > Lentisphaeria > Victivallales > Victivallaceae > SIG78. The sequence goes on along the minus strand of SUWA01000022.1, from coordinate 30,524 downwards.
CCGCCGGATGAATTGGATCGCTGTATTGACGACGCATTTGCTTTTCTGGAACGCAGCATACTTTATTACCGCAACGATACGCTGATGGTGGCCGAAGGTTTTGCCTCCACGATCACCCGCAATGGCGCCCAGCCGTGGCGCGGCATGGAACGCAGCGACTGTACGTTTGAAACTGCCGGAGCCTTTGCCGTGGCGGCGCGGCTCCGGGATGATCCGGCTTATGCCAATATTGCCGAAACCTTGTTCAAACGGATTGCCGACGACCCGGCCAATCGGGCCACCGATCCGCACGATCCCTGTTACGGACAATTTACTTTTTATGAAAATGTCCCGACTTACTACGCCAGCGGCAATGCCAAAAGCGCCATGCTGCTGATGTGTGCGTTGCCGTTGGCCGAAAACAAGCCGGAGCGGGAAAAACTGATTATGCGTTTGATCTGGTCGCTGCTGCGCACCACCGGGCGCAATGGTCTGCACCGCCCCGCGCTGACCGTGCCGGACAGTTTCCGCGAACACAACTGGGATCACTACAACAACGAAGATTACGTCAACAACACTCCGCACCGCGAAGCGGCGGTACTGGCCATGTTTGCCTGTGCTTACCACTGGACTGGCGACGAAGAATTTAAAATCAAAGCCGCTCGCGGCATAAACTCCATAATGAGTGTTTACCCCGATTTGCCATGGACCAACGGCTACTCGGCAGAATTATCCAAACTGCCGCTGGTGCTGGCTCTGATGATTCAAATCGATCCGGAAAACCAACAGTATCGGCAGTATCTTGATTCGGTCATCAACGATATAGCCGCCAGAATGGATAAAAACGGTGCCTTACTGGAAACTTTGCACATTATGGAAAACGGTCTTTATCCGCCGCCGGGCTCCAACGAAGCATACGGCAGTGCCGAGGCCTCGCTGATAAGTCAAACTGGCGATCCATGCTGCGACTTGGTGTATACGCAGATTTTTGCGCTGGCCGGTTTGCACGAAGCGTTTATGGCAACTGATATTCAGCGTTACGGTCAATTGCGCAATAAAATGGCTGAATTTATCACCCGTATCCGTATAAAATCAACCTCTCACCCCGAATTTTCCGGCGGTTGGATGCGGGCGTTTGATACTGATTTGTGGGAGTATTACGGCAGCAGTTCCGATAAATTCTGGGGTGCCTGGTGCATGGAAAGCGGCTGGACCAATGCTCCCGCAGCAATGAATTTGCTGATGACCGTCAAAAACCGCAGTCTGTTTTCGCTCCTGCCGGAGAAAAATTCCGGCAAGGAAGTGTTTGCCCAAATAAAAAGTTCCATGCAGGAAGTTTATCCGCTCCCGATTGATATGCCATCGGCGGCACAGGCGATTCTGGGTAACGAAGATCTGGATTAAAATAGTGCGCAGCTCTTTCAGCGCCGTTTGGCCGGTGATTTTTTACCGGTAAAATCGCGCCCCAGACGCATTTTCCAATAGTCGCGGCCCAGTAACGAACTCCGCCCGGTCATGTCGATTATATAAAGCATCTTGTTATAAAGCACGGTGCTTTTCTGGACCCGCTGTAAAAAGGCCGGGCCCTCATCGACCATACAGGCAAAGGTTTCCGCCCGATCTTCACGCTCCTTGCTTTGTGCATAACGGCTGACAAAGTCGGCATCAAAATTACGTTTGACTTTCCGGTAATGTTCGCGCAGCGCTTTGCGCCGGGCTGCTTTGACTGGCAAATGAGGGTAATCCACGCCCAGATAACGGAAATCGCGATGATTGAGCTTGCTCCATACCGGATCGTTGTATTTTTCATCCAGCACATGAAACATCTCGTGATAGACGATCTTTTTTTTGAAGCCGTAATTCAAATAAATGCAATCATCCAGGGTAACGCCGGCACATTTCAACCCATTGTGTGTAAGATCCCGGCAGACGATCACCCGCTCCAAACCGCTTTTGCGGACAAACTTGACTCCAAGATTATCCAATGCAGAAAAGAAGCGCTCCAATTCAGCTTCCTGTTCCTGTATGGGGATTTTTTTGCCGCTTATTCCCGGCGGGAACTCAAACTCGGAGCTGATCTTGAACCGGTAGCGTTTGGCTGCCCGCAAATATTTCTTATCAATATCATCGTTTGATGCGGCCGGCAAAACAGCCGCAAAAAAAGTAACCGCCAGCAACGCAAGTTGTATGATATTACGCATTTACTCCCGCCTTGTCTTATTGGCGTACGGGTAATCATGCTGCAGAACCTCACACCCCAGCTTTTTCACCCAATAATCTTTGCCCAGCAATGATTTGCGTCCAGTTAACTCAATTATATACTGCATCTTGCCCCATAAAGCGGGACTGCGGCGCGCCAAAGACATAAACTTGCGGCTGTTGCCGATCATCATGGCAAAGGTTTCGGCCCGGTCTTCTTTTTCATTACTTTGAGCGTAGTCGGAAACAAAATCCCGGTTGAAATCATAATCATATTTGGCGTAATGTTTCTGCAGTTTGCGTTTTTTGCCTTTGGAAACAGGCCGATCCGGGAAATCTATCCCCCGGTAACGGAATTTTTTATGATTCCATTTTTGCCACGATTTATCATCCGATGCCGAGTCAAATACATGAAACATCTCGTGGTAGACCGTTTCTTTACTGAACCCGACATTCAAATATATGCAATTTCCGTAAGCCACCCCGCCGCACGGCATACCATTCAAGGTCAGATTCCGGCAAAACATAACTTTTTTCAGGCCGCTTTTCTTGACAAACGATACACCTAATTCGTCCAGTGCCTCAAAAAAACGATCCAATTCCCGTTCGACTTCGCTTACCGAAACAACGGTACCGCTTATTCGGCGCGGGAACTTGGCGCGAGGTTGGATTTCAAATTTATAACGTTTAGCCGCCTTTTGGTATCTGCGCGCAACTTCTTCATCCCCCCTGCACAGCGGCCAACTGCAAAAACAAACCAGCGTCATCAACAGAAGTTTCCGTAAGATTTTTTTCATTACTTTCTCTCCGCGGTTCTGTTAATGACGCAAGTTGTTTCAGCGTTTGCTGATCAGAAAATATCTTTGCCCAGATTGACAAAAATCATCACCGGCAGCAAACCGTTTTTGTTGATATTGATCAATCCCAACTGGAACGAAGCATTGTTTTTACCCTGATTGATCACACCGATTTGAATACCGTTTTCGCCGGATTGATTGAAAAATCCCCACTGCAAAGCAAAATCGCCGTGCTGGGCGCGACACATATTGATAAAGGCGACCTGAATACCTTCGAGCGTTCTGGCATAGTTAAAACCGAACATGGCAAACTGTACGCCGGTCATTTTCTGCACATTGTTGCCGCACAATGCCAGCGAAGCGCCTTCAGTGGAGGCGTTGGCGATCACCGGCACACCCAAACCAACACCATTAATTGATTTATGGGTTACTTGAACAGGAATATCAAACCATACGCCTGCGCCGAAACCATCCGCCGCCGCCAGATTGAAAGCTCCAGCCACACACAAGACCAAAGCCACAATGATTTTTTTCATTTTACTCCCCTTTTTTTTATTAAAATTCGGCAATCAACGCACACGGCAGTTGAGTAACCGGAATCTTGGGAAACAATACCGTCAATTTGACTTGCCCCGATGGCAGTTTATGCAAATTGGCCGGCTCGCAAATCGTGGAAATACCGCCTTCAAAGAGTTTGAGAAATACGCCTTCCAGCGCTTTGCTTTCGTATACATCCGAAATCAACAGTTTGCACGGAGTCTTTTTCAACCACTCCACTGCATCCAACTCCAGATAGACCGACCGCTGTTCTATGTCGAATGACGGGGTAGCACCTAACGCGTTGATAATTACCGCCGGTGTATCCGGCATACCGCCGCAGGCAGCCTCCAGATCCGCAGCGCTGATCCCGCCGGGTACAGCGGCCCGGTCAAAGTGAATAACCGTACAGGGTATGCCGGCAAAGTCAGACAGATCTGCATTAGCACCGGTCATACCATTGTCGGTTTCCTTGATATGACCGGGGAAGTCGATATAACTGCCCATCATCGTAGTAGTATTGAGATTGTAAACTACTCCGGTGTACCGGGTCCGTTCGGACTTCAACGCCACTTCCCGCCGGGTGATTTCCGGCTGATCGAACCATGCCTTGAAAGGCGCAGTCAAATCAATACACGACATAACTTATCCTCAAAAATTATGACAGACCAATCCGTCACGCAACTTTGGTTCAAACCAGGTCGATTTGGGCGGCATGATTTCGCCGGCATCAGCAATGTCGATCAACTGACCGACCGTAGTCGGATACATGGAAAATGCCACCGCAAAATCACCGGAATTGACCAGTTTTTCCAGCTCGGCCGTTCCGCGGATACCGCCGATAAAATCAATAGCCTTGCTGGTACGCGGGTCATCGATCCCCAACATGGGCGCCAGTACATTATCCTGCAGAATGCTCACATCCAGCCGCTCGATCACGCCCAGATTGGCAATATCGAACTTGGGAGTAAGCGTGTACCAGGTTTTATCCAGATACATCTTAAAAGTTCCGCCGCAAGATGGCGACGGCTCATCGGTAACGCTGACCGTGAACTTTTCGCTCAACTTCTGCATAAAATCATCTTTGCTCATGCCGTTAAGCGAACGCACCGCCCGGTTGTAGGGCAAAATTTTCAGCTGCGAAGCCGGGAATGCTGCTGCCAGAAAATAGTTGTAATCTTCTTCGCCGGTATGATTGGGATTGGCCGGCTTGCATTCCTGCATGGTGCGGGCCGCTGCTGCGCTGCGGTGATGACCGTCGGCAATATAAAAGTAATCCACAGCTGCAAAAAGTTCAGACAATTTCTGACTGACGGCGGCATCCACCCGCCACAACGTGTGGCCGATACCATCGGGCGCCACAAAGTCAAACAGCGGCGCCTTGGCACATTCAGCTGCAACCAGCTCGTCGATTGCCGGCACATCCTTGTAAGTAAAGAATGCCGGACCGGTGTGAGAACGCAGCGTCATAACATGTCGTGTGCGGTCATCTTCTTTATCCTGACGGGTTTTTTCGTGCTTTTTGATCCGGTTTTCGGCGTAATCCACAGCGGATGCCGCACCGAACACCCCGGTCTGAACTTGTTCGCCCATCACCAGTTTATAGATATACAAGTGAGCTTCTTTATCCACCGTCAGCGGAGCTTCGGCAATGATCTTGTCAAAACCTTTGCGGGCCTGGGCGTAAACTTCATCACGGTAAAGGTCAATACCGTCTTCCATATCGATTTCCGGGCGCGACACATGCAAAAAACTGTACGGATTACCGGCCGCCAGCGCGGCGGCTTCTTTGCTGTTGACTACATCGTAAGGCACGGCCGCAACCATCGCGGCGCGTTCCACCGGCGGAACCAATCCATGAAAAGGTTTGAATACGGGCATAATATTTTCTCCTGTCTTTGAGGTTGTTTTTTATATTTCAAGAGCGCCGATGATGTCGGAAACGCTGTTGTAATTATGACGTTTAAGGTAATCTTTGATCCCGTCAATCACCTTTAACGGCGCATAAGGATCGGTAAAAGTGGCCGTTCCGACCGCTACTGCACTGGCGCCGGCCAACATGAACTCTACGGCATCAATGCCATTACAGATACCGCCCATACCGATAACCGGGATCGACACAGCCTTGCTGGCTTCGTAAACCATGCGCAGTGCCACCGGTTTCACGGCCGGACCGCTCAAGCCTCCGGTCAGATTGGCGATCCGCGGACGGCGGGTTTCGGCGTTGATAGCCATCCCGGTAAGCGTATTTATCAGCGAAACTGCATCCGCACCGGCATCTTCGGCCGCTTTGGCAAAATCACCTATTCGGGTAACATTGGGACTCAATTTTACGATCAGCGGCAGCGTGGTAGCTTTCCGCACTGCCGAAATAACTTCGTTGAGCAGTTTCAAATCCGTGCCGAACGCAACGCCGCCGGCTTTGACGTTGGGACAGGATATATTTACTTCCAACGCGGTGATGCCCTCGCGTTCAGCATCCAGCCGCGAAGCTACTTCGCAGTAATCGGCAATGCTTTTGCCCCAGATATTGACGATCACAGTGGCATCGGTCGTGCGCAAAAACGGCATATAGTGTTCGCCGTTAAGGAACTTATCCACGCCAGGACCTTGCAGACCGATCGCATTAAGCATACCGCTGGCGGTTTCGGCCACCCGGGGCGTCGGATTGCCGTTGCTGACAAACGGAGCAATCCCTTTGACCACTACAGCACCCAGACGCGATATATCATAAAACTGGTTATATTCGTAACCGTAACCGAAAGTACCGGATGCGGTCATCACCGGATTTTTCAGTTTGAATTTCCCCAGATCCACACTCATGTCAATTTTCATAATAAACCTCCCCGGCGCTGAACACCGGCCCTTCGGAACAACTTCTGGCATAGCGGAAAGAATCGCCATCCTTGACTTTGACTACACAGGCAAAACAAGCGCCCACCCCGCAGCACATAACATGATCCAGACTCAACTCGCCATCTTCGCGTCCGGCATCGCAAAGCATCTTGCCGGCCGCCAGCAGCATCGGCGTGGGACCGCAAGCGTAGAAGCGGTATTTCCGCCCCGGAACAGGATTTTTCAATATATCCTCCAGCAGCACAGTTACAAAGCCCCTGGTTCCCACCGAACCGTCATTGGTGGCAGCTCGAACTTCGCAGCCGGTTTGCGCGTAATCTTCCAGCAAAATCAAATCGGCATCGCTGCGGGCCCCTACCAGCAAGATACCTTTGTTTTTGGCCAACTTGCTGATCATAAACATTGCCGCAGTACCATATCCGCCGGCAATCATAACCGGTATTTCATCGTCTTCCGGCATGATATATCCGTTGCCAAGCGGGCCCATCAAGTCGCACACACTGCCGGGGCCCAACCCGGAAAGCTCGCTGGTACCGCTGCCGACCACCTTGTACGTTACCTGAACCGTGCCGGCGGCCGGATCGGTATTATTGATGGAAAAAGGTCTGCGCAATATATGCGCACTGCCGGAACTTATCTGCACATGCACAAACTGCCCCGGACGCGCTTGAGCGGCGATTTCCGGATGATAAAAAACTACCTGAAAGTAATCGCCTTTCAGACAGCGGTTACTGATAATTTCACCATTTTTATACATATAAAATCTCCGTGATGAGTTGGTTACTTTTTGAATTCAATTTCTGCTTGTGCAGAGTCAGCTTTGAAAACCTGACAGTTGTCAAACGCGATCCGGGTTCTGAAATCCGGACTGAACAGCGCTACTTCGGTCGCCACATAATAATCATTGACCTTGTCAAATGCGGTTATTTCCATCGACCGTACCGGCTTGCTTTTTAAGTTGCTGCCGGGCGCGTAAAATTCGACCTTGACCGGAAAAAAGTATTCCACCGAGATCCACACTTTGACCGGTTCTCCGGCCGGCGAAAGCAAATGCAGCACCCGGCATTTGACCGTTTTGACTGTTTCGCGCGGCAATTCGCTCTTTACCGGGTACGAAAGAAAATTCATCGTCAGGTCTTCCAATTTAAAGCCGTAAGAAAACAACCGCGACTCTTTGAGTTCGACATTGCTTTTAACATCTTCAGCCCGGCTCAAGTAATTCCGGTGCAATTCGTGGATTTCCTGATTATTCAAAACGATCCTGGCATTGAGTTGATCTTTACCGAAGCGCACTGCAAAACGCACCGGACAATAGGTTGCCCGGCCCCGATTGCGGCGCATATGAGTAACTTTGCCGCGCAAATCAGCAAAACTGTCCTGCACTGTCATGCGGTAACGGGCCACTTGCATAAAACGTTCCGGCGGCAGGGATTCATTTTCCGGAGAACCCCAAACCACGCAACAATTCAGCAACAAGCCCAGCAGTACGGTCAACCCAATCTTTCTTTTCATCGGAGCGTCCTTTGTTTATGGTCAAAAATCACTTTCAAAGCATCATCTATATTGTCGACCGGCTTGAATGTCAGCAGATTGCGTACATTTTCCGGGATGTCTTCCAGATCCTTAACGTTTTCTTTGGGTATAACGACCGTTTTTACACCGGAACGCAAAGCAGCAATGACTTTTTCTTTCAAACCGCCGATGGCCGTTACCTGACCGCGCAGATTCACTTCGCCGGTCATCGCCAGCGCCGGCTGGTGCGACTGATCTTTCAGCAGCGAATAAAGCGCACTCGTGATCGTTATACCGGCCGATGGACCATCTTTTGGGGTGGCCCCATCCGGCACATGGATGTGGAAATTATATTTTTCAAAGTTTTCCGGCTCGATCCCATACTTTTCCGCCCGGCTCTTGAGCAGCGAGAACGCCGCTTCGGCACTTTCTTTCATCACGCTGCCCAGCTGTCCGGTCAGTTTAAGCTCGCCTTTGCCGGGCAGTTTCAATGATTCCACAGTCAGGATCGCGCCGCCGACCGAGGTCCATGCCATGCCGGTAGCACTGCCGACAACCGGAGTTCCGGCGGCTTCGTCGATCAAATACCGGCGGGGGCCGAGCAGTTCGCGCACCATGGCGGCGCTGACCGAAATCCGTTTCCGGTCTTCCAGCAAACCCTCCACCTGTTGACGGGCCAGCTTGCGGCAAAGCGCAGCAATATGCTGTTCAAGTTTGCGCACTCCGGCTTCGCGGGTGTAGTAGTCGATGATCTCGTCGACCGCATTCATGGTTATATGGAAACGCGTTGCTTTAAGTCCGTTTTCTTTGAGCTGACGCGGCACCAGATAACGTTTGGCTATCTCGCGCTTTTCAAAACTGGTATACCCCGGCAGCGTAATAACTTCCATACGATCCAGCAGCGGTGCCGGGATCGCTTCCATAACATTGGCAGTGGCAATAAAAAACACCTTGCTCAAATCCAGATCCAATTCCAGATAGTGATCATTGAAAGTTTTATTCTGGGCCGGGTCAAGCACTTCCAGCAATGCCGATGATGGATCGCCGCGGTGGTCGGCAGCCAGTTTATCTATTTCGTCAAGCATAAAAACCGGATTACAAGTTCCGGCGCGCTTCAAACTCTGTACGATCCGCCCCGGCATGGCGCCGATATAAGTGCGACGGTGGCCGCGGATCTCGGCTTCATCCCGCACGCCGCCCAGCGCTATGCGCAAAAATTTACGGTTGGTAGCCCGGGCAATGGATTCACCCAGCGATGTTTTACCCACCCCGGGCGGCCCGACCAGGCAGAGGATCGGCGATTTGCGATCGGGATTCAGGGCCATTACCGCCAGAAATTCCAATATGCGTTTCTTGACATCTTCCAGACCGTAGTGATCGGCTTCCAATACGCTCTGCGCTTTAAGCAGGTCAAGATTATCCGCACTGTAAGCGTTCCACGGCACCGACAGCAGCCAATCTATATAATTGTATGCCACATGATATTCCGGCGACATTGTGGGGATCAATTCCAGACGCGAAAGTTCTTTTTCCACCGTTTTCGCCACGACTTCCGGCAGCTCCAACTGCTGCAGCCGCTCGTTGATCGAAATAATATCCGGATTCCGGGAGTCTTCGTTGAGTTCTTCTTTGATCACCCGCAACTGTTCGCGCAAAAAGTATTCCCGCTGATTTTGCGAAAGATTCTGATTGACTTCGGCCTGTATCTTGGACCCCAGCTGCATTACTTCCAGCTCGCGGTTCAACAGCTCCAGCAGAAACAATGCACGGTCTTCCAGATTCACCGCTTGCAGTATCCAGATCTTTTCGCAGGGCAGCAGGCTCAAAGAGTCAGTCATCAAATCAATCATCCGCCCGGGGCTGGTCATACCGGCGATTCCCTGTTGGATCTCTTCGGGAAAACTGCGCAGAAAAGCGGCCAGATTATGAAACTGTTTGACCGCTTCGATCACCATGCCTTCAACTTGTTCATTATTGCTGATCCGGTCTTCCAAAAGCGGAAAGTAAGATGGCTCATCCATATCCAGCGGACGCTGAAAAAGACAGCGGCTCAAACCGCGCAGCAAAACCCGCAACGAACCATCCGGCAAGGTCAGCATTTTTACGATTCTGGCCTTACATCCACCTTGCGAGATCTCTTTTTCATTCCATTTGACCGTCGTCAGGCGCCGTTCCGGGTGGCGGCGGAAAAACTCTCCGGCATCTTCGGTTATTTCCGGAAAAAGCGCAATCAAACGATTCCCCTCATACGCCTTGCGCACCCGCCGTATATCGTCGGGATCATCCACAAAAAACGGAGTCAATATATAAGGAAAAAGCAATGCGTTGCGCAAAGTCAGCACCATGGCACCATTGTTTTTGTCCAACGTATTCATATTGGTTCGTACTGTAATATTATTGCTTTTATTCATAGTTTGTAAAATCGCCTTTTAATGCAGATCCAAAGCATGTTTATCCTTTTCCAGATGCGCCAGCACTTCGCCGGCCAGATAGAGCGATCCGGCAATGACGACCGGAACTTCACCACGCTCGCGCTGCTTGATTTCATCCAGATAAGCCGGCAGATCATCAATCACAAAAGTTTCTCCGATCCCCATACCGGCAGCTTTGACACATATATCTTCCGGAGCGGCAGAAAGTCGTGCTTCTTCAGCAAAACTTACCGCGCCCAGACTCTCCGCCAGCGGCGCAATAACCTGCAACCCGCCGGTAAAATCCTTATCGGCAAATGCGCCGAATATCCAATGAAACTTCTTACCGGGATAGAGCTTACGCAAAGTTTCGCTCAACGCCGTCAAACCATCCGGGTTATGTCCGCCATCAAGCATGATCCGGCAATCACACAACAGTTCCATACGGCCCGGCCACCGGGTTTGCTTGAGTCCGGCCCGGGCGCGCTCATTCCATAAGTTCAAAGTTTTCAATACAGTTATGGCTAAAGCGCTGTTGCGCTGCTGCATCGGCCCGTTGAGGCTCAACTCGATATTTTCGTTTTCAAAGCTGAAACTCTGAAAATTTTCTCTGACTTGCGCAACTGCATCAATCCGGCCGGTCTGAACTTCCGTAAAAACGCTGCCGCATTCCCCTGCCCGCTGCCGGATGACGTTTCGGGCGGCTTCGGGCAAACTGCCGCAAACCACCGGCACGCCCGGCTTGATGATGCCGGCTTTTTCGGCCGCGATTTCTGCAATACTGCTGCCCAGAAACTTTTCGTGATCCAGTGCTATATTGGTTATTACACTGACTTCCGGCGTTACTATATTAGTCGAATCAAGCCGACCGCCCATACCGGTTTCCCAAATCACATAATCGCATTTGTGTTCGAGGAAAATCAGCATGGCCATAACAGTCGTGGCTTCAAAATAAGTAACTGATGCGCCACTTTCACGCATTTTTCCGGCGGCCTGCCGAACGACTTCGGCACTCCTGGCAAATTCATCCGGATCAATGGCACGGCCGTTGACTCTGAACCGCTCGCAGGGCGAAATCAAATGCGGCGACGAGTAAAACCCCGTAACAAAACCGCTGTTACGCAGTGCGCTTTCCAGCATGGCACCGGTCGAACCTTTGCCGTTGGTTCCGGCCAGATGGATGAACTTGAGTTCTTTTTCCGGCGAAGAACACAACGCAGCAAGTTTGCGTGTTTGCTCCAAGCCCAGCTTGATGCCGAATCGGTGCAGTGTTGTCAGCCATTCAACGGCTTGATCCAAATCAGTTATCATAATTCAGAAGCAAAAACCTTTTTTTTGCAAGTTCAATCCCGGCGGATCGGCGACCAGTCGGGAGAACTCTGCGAATAATTGAAATTCAGAAGTTTGCGTGCAGAACCGGTTTTGCTGTCAACGATATATATTTCGCTCTTTTTACCGATCCGGCGGCTGGCGGCCAAATGGCGTGAGTCCGGCGCCCAGCTGGGAGCTTCCCAATCCCCGGCCGGCAGATTTTCGATGACCTGACTGGTATTGGAGTGCGGGTCATAGATCGCCAGCTTGTAACTGCCTCCGACTTTGGCCGAATATGCCAGTTTGCCATCCGGCGACCACGAAGGCGTAACCGCCTCGCTGCCCACGGTAGGAACCCGGGTTGAATTTCCGCCATTGGCGTTTATCAAATACAATGCCGGACGGCGGCTGCGGTCAGATACAAAACAGATCGTCTGACCATCCGGATGCCAGCAGGGAGAAGCCTCCACTGCCCGGCTGTTGGTCAAACGGCGGCGTTCGCTGCTGTTGACTGCTTTTACATAAAGTTCCACCTGACGGTCAACGCTCATCACCAGCGCCATAAACTCACCGCCGGGATGGATCGATGCACCAACATTCATGCCTCTGAAACGCGCCAGCGAACGGCTGCGCCATGGCGAGATCATCGTTTCGCAAATATCGGTCCCCGACGGAGTATAGCGGGTATAAACCACCGAACGGCCATTGGGCATCCAGGCCGGCTCCACACAACTGGTGGAAAAGTTGGTGATCTTGCGCAGATTTCCGCCATCGGTATCGCAGACAAAAACCTCTTTGATCCCCGGGCGGGTTTCGGCCGTAAACACCAACTGGCTGTCGCACAACTTCTGCCGGAACCGCGCTTGAATGAGTTCATCCACCGCCCGGGCAGCAGCCCGGCGGGCATCGCCGGTGTAGGAAATATTCTTTGCCAGCACCGGATTGGCGCCAAACCACAACTGCATACGGATCTGGCTGCCGGAGGCGCTTACCGCCAACACATAGTCAGCCTGACCGTTGACGATCCGGAACCATCCACAAGTCCCCAGATAACGGTAAAACGGTTCACAAAACGCTTTATCTCCGCTCAAACTTTTGATTTGAATGGTCGGCTGGATATAGGAGTTCTGGGCCGTCTTCCGGATTTCCACCGGAGCGGCTTCAAGCACTGCTGTTCCGCAACAGAACCCCACCAGAACAGCGGTAAAAATCTTGAAAAATTGTTTCATAAAAAAACACCTGTTTACTTGCGATTCAGATTTTATCAGATACGTTCGCGGCGGTCAATCACACGCTTGGCTTTGCCTTCCGAGCGCTGGATCGTCTGCGGAGCCACCAGTTTGAGTTTGACCCGCAAGCCGATAGTGTGTTCAATGGCGCTGGAAAGTTTCTTCTGCAGCTCTTCCATGCTGCTGACTTTGTCCGAGAAGAACTTTTCGCTGACTTCCACATCCACTTCGATATTATCCATCCCGTTTTCAGTATAAAGTACAATGTGGTAGTGCGGCAGAGTTCCGTCGACCGACAGCAGCGCCGATTCGATCTGCGACGGGAATACGTTCACCCCGCGAATGATCATCATATCGTCGCTGCGGCTGGCAATCCGGTCGATCCGGCGCAGAGTACGGCCGCAGGCGCACGGTTCAGATATGATCCGGGTCAAGTCATGGGTCCGGTAACGGATCATGGGGAACGCTTCTTTGGTCAGCGTGGTGATGACCAGTTCGCCGAACGCGCCATCCGGCAGCACTTCGCCGGTATCCGGATCAACGATTTCCGGATAAAAATGATCTTCAAAAATATGCAGACCGTTGTGTTCAGAACATTCGATCGCCACGCCGGGCCCGATGATTTCGCTGAGTCCGTAAATATCAAACGGTTCGATACCGGTCTGACTCTGCATCTGACGGCGCATGGCATCGGTCCAGGGTTCGGCGCCGAAAATACCGACCCGGAGCGGCAGTTTGTGCATATCAATGTTGCCTTCGATCGCTTTTTCGGCCAGGAAGTTAAAATAGCTGGGCGTACAGCAGATCGCCGTTACGTTAAAGTCCTGCATTACCATCAGCTGGCGCTGGGTGTTGCCGCCGGAGGTGGGAACCACCGTTGCGCCCAATGCTTCAGTACCATAATGCGCGCCCAAACCGCCGGTAAAAAGACCGTATCCGTAAGAAACCTGAATAACATCGTTGCGACTCAAACCGCAACTCTGAAATGCGCGTTTCATAACATCGGCCCACAATTCAATATCATTCTTGGTATAGCCGACCACGATCGGCTTGCCGGTCGTACCGCTGGAGGCGTGCAGACGCACCACTTCGCTCATGGGAGTGGCAAACAGACCGAAGGGGTAGTAGTCGCGCAAGTCAGTTTTATTGGTAAACGGCAATTTGCTCAAATCTTCCAGCGACTTGATGCAATCCGGCGTTAGGCCCTTTTCCTGCATACGATTGCGGAAAACTTCCACATTATCGTAGGTATGTTTGACGATTTTCTGCAAACGTTCCAGCTGTAAAGCCTTGAGTACGTCTGCATTGATGTAATCTTCGGCGGCGCCGACTTTCATGTTGCTCATAACAGATCCTGTTGTTATATGTTAAAAATTTTCTTTTATGTTTAATATGGTCTGTACCATTCTTCTACTTTTTAATGTCAAATTTTTCAATTACCCACTCTATTGCACTTGCCTTATCCTGCAACACACCTTCGAGCTGGGCATCCATGACCGCATTGAGTATGGTCTTGAACTCCGCGCCCGGCGTCAAACCGAGCGCGATCAGATCCCGGCCGGTTATCAGCGGCTCCGGCAATGCTGTTGAGTTAAAACTCTGCAGTCTGGCCTGCAAAAACTCCCATGTGCCCATCAACTGATTGGATGACAGGCAATCCAGCCGGTGCAATTCCAGTTCCATAACAAAATCAGCTTCCGCCAGCAGCCGTCGCAGTTTGGCCGTACGCATATTGCAAACCGATGCAAACCGCATGTGATTACGCACCGCATGTTCAACCGTATCGGCCATTGCTCCGGAAAAACGCAATCTTCCGGCAATATCTTTTACCATATCCGCCCCCACCTGCTCATGGCAGTAAAAGTGCGGTATATTATCTTCGCCACAGCTGAAAGTGGGCTTTTTGCCGATATCATGCAGCAAAATCGACCACGCCAAAGCAGCATCCAACGGCTTACGGGCATTTTGGAACATCAGCAGTGTATGCTGCCAAACATCGCCTTCCGGGTGATACTTTTTGTACTGTTCCACTCCGGCAAGCGCATCGACTTCCGGCAGCCATACTTTCAACAAGCCGGAATTTTTCAGCAATTCCAATGCCCGCACCGGATCAGCGCCAGTCAGCATGTTTTCCAACTCCTGACGAACCCGTTCCGCCGCCAGCACAGCTGTTGCACCGGCCATCTCCCGCAACGCGGCTTGGCACTCTTCCTCCAGCTCGAATCCCAATTTTGAGGCAAAACGCACGGCCCGGAACAAACGCAGATGATCTTCCTGAAACCGCTCCCGGGGGCACCCCACCACCCGCAGAATGGAGTTGTCAATATCATTGACACCATTCAGATAGTCAATCAACTGCTCACCGGCCGGATCATACAACATGGCATTACAGGTAAAATCCCGCCGCTGCAGATCCAGCACAAAGTCATCAGTAAACTTCACTTCATCCGGCCGGCGCCCATCGCCGTAAGCACGCTCCTCCCGGCAAGTGGCGATCTCAAAAACCTGATTGCGGTGTTTGACCAGCACCACACCGAAACATGCGCCCACCATTTCCGCATCCGGAAAGATCCTCTTAACCTCATCAGGGCGGGCCACAGTAACCATATCCACATCCGCCGGAGTCCGCTGCATATAAAGATCCCGCGCAGCGCCGCCGACCCAATAGGTCATAAAACCGGCCCGACGGAGCCGGCCGGTCACTTCGCCGGCGGCGGCAAACAAGTCGCCTTCAGGACATGCTATATGAAAAACTCTGCTCATGCGTACTAAAAAATCAAACAACTTTATGCTTATTTCCACCCTGCCTCGGCACCGCTCGCTGCCTGGCCGGATTTCAGGGCATAACTAATATGGTAATATATAGCTTAACCTCATTCCGTGCAAGTGAAAAGCATTTGTTTTTTGCCAAAAAAATACAAAAAAAAGTGTTGCAAAACTATTCAGAGTTTTGCAACAGCCCCAAGAATGACTCATCAACCGCTTCAGCTTTTCAACTGGCGCTCCAACATAGATACAGCGCGGCGCAAATCTTCATCTTTGGCGCAAAGTTCAGGTACCTTGTTCCACGCGTTCATGATCGTAGCATGATTGCGCCCGAACGCACTGCCGATTTGCGGAAAACTGCTGTCGGTAAGTTTTCTGGCCAGATACATTGCCACCATCCGCGGTTCGGCAATACTTTTAGGGCGTTTGTTGCTCAAAAGATCGCTGACGTGCAAATTAAAGTAGTCGGCAACCTTTTTCTGGATTTCATCCACCGTTATCTGCTGCGAAGAAAATTCTTCTTCAAAAACCGAGTGCAATATACTTTCCACCCTTTCGATCGTTACCGGCATATCCGGCTCCAGCAATACGCGGGTGAAAAGCTGCATCAAAGCTCCGCGCAGCCGGCGCACATTGCTGAATATGCGCGAAGCAATAAATTCCAGCACTTCATCACTGAACTGGATGGTAAAATCCTGCTGCATACCGCGCAAGATCGCAATACGCACCTCCAACCCCGGAGCATAAATTTCGGTCGTAACGCCCTGCTCAAAACGGGAGATCAACCGGGCTTCCAACCCGGCGATTTCGGACGGGCGTTTATCTGAAGTCAGCACGATCTGTTTGTTTTCGGCGTACAGGGCATTGAAGGCATTGAAGAACTGCTCCTGCAGCTGGCTTTTACTGCCCAAAACGTGTATATCGTCCACCAAAAGCATATCCACATCGCGCAACTGCGACCGGAACGAGCCGTATTGATGGCTCTTCAACGATTCAACAAAGCAGTTGAGGATCTCTTCGCAAGTAGCATAACGCACCACCAACCGGGGATTGGTTTTGCGCGTCTGATGCACGATTGCGTGCAACAGATGGGTCTTGCCGATACCGGTATTGCCGTAAATATAAAGCGGATTGAACAACCCGGGACACTCGGCAGCCCGGCACGCTGCGGTATACGCGTAGCGGTTTTCCTCGCCCACCACAAAATTTTCAAAGGTATAATTTGAATTCACCGGGTAAACATCCCGGAGCGGAGCTTCTTCGATCATCTCTGCGGCCGGCATTTCCGGAACCGCAGCAACCGGCTCAACTGCCTTTTCTTCCACCACATCTTCCGGGGATTCCGGAGTACTTTCAGGCACATGCCCCGGCTCGAATCTGTACGAATAATCATGGCCGGCAATATCCTGCAGCGACTCGGTAATATCCGGACCGAACGAGTTATCCACCCATTCCATAACAAAGTCATCAGCCACTCCGATGATCAGGCACGAGCCTTCCAGCCGCAGCGGCACCATATTCACGAACCACTGCTCGTAGCTGTTTTTATGTACTTTGCCGCCGCGCAGGCGTTCGGATGCGATCGCCCAGATTTCAGCAGCTAATTTTTCTCCGTTAAACATCTTTTTTCTCTGAATTTCTTATTCAGCGCCGGCCCGACTACCGGCCTTCCCCGAACATTATTAAAATTTTTATGATACGTTTTTGTACTATAAACACTCAAAGTTGTTCACAACTTGCAGCAGACACTCTCGTAAAACTGTTAACAGCCAGCCTGAACCGTTTCAGCCGGCGCTTCGGAATCATTGTTACACCCTGCGGCAGTTTGAAGTATTTACAACTTTTTTGAGCTTATTTGACCTCAAAATCCCGCCTCAAAACCTTCAATCCTGCCGGATAAGCAGCCAAATTCAGCGTAAAGTGTTCAATCTCTATAGAAGAATCGCAACTTACAACAAATCCGGCGCACTTACGCGCAACTTATTAACAAGTTATTAACAACCCCGTTCGTCTTTCGCTTGCGGCGAACAGTTATCAATTTACCCCACATTTGTCAATATTTCAAATCAAAATTCAAAAGTTTTTAAGAAAAAAAGTTGAAATTTTTATCGTTTCAAGACTTGACAAAATGCGATATTGGGTATATATGGAAACGTCCCCGGAAAACTGCCGATCAATATCATGGTAAAAAAAATTTAAATGAATCGGCAACTTACCTTTGCTTTTTGGAGTTTGACAAGTTAAATTAAGAAGTGTTATAATTTAAAGCAGATATATTGAAAAGATTTTTTCAGGATTTGTAAGATATGATACCTAAAAAACGTACCCGACGGCTTTACATAACCGGATACTGTCTGACTCCCCAGCAACGCATCGACCACAGTGCAGTGCTTTGCGAAGATCAGCAGATTCTGGCTGTGGGCGGCACATCCGCTTTTAATATGGATGCCGAACTGGAGGTCTACGATCTGCCCGACAGTTATATCATGCCCGGGTTTATTGACACCCACATCCACGGCGGCGGCGGCTTTGATGCCTCACGGGCCGATTGCCAGGAATCTTCCATCCAGAATATGAGCCGACTGCTGGCCTCCCGGGGGATCACCGGTTTTGTGCCGACTGTGGTCAGCTTGAATCACGATGATATGCTCCGGCGCCTGGCCTGTCTGGCCGATGTCATTGATTTGCCCATGCCCGGAGCCGAACCGGTAGGCATCCATCTGGAAGGGCCTTTTATCAACCCGATGAAACGCGGTGCGCAAAATTCAACGGCTATCGCTCCGATCGATCTGGGCTTTGCCCGCGAACTCATTGCTGCCGGCAAGGGCAAAATCCGACGGGTAACATTTGCGCCGGAACTGCCCAACTCCGATAAGCTGGTTGAACTCTTGTGCCAGTCTTCGATCCAGCCCTCCATGGGCCACTCGGTAGCCAACGAAAGCGAAACGCTGCGGGCGATTGATGCAGGCGCCCGCTGCTGCACCCATTTGTTCAACGGTATGCCGCCGCTGGAACAGCGGCAGATCTCGATTACCGCTGTAGCGCTGACCGATGACCGGGTAACGACCGAATTGATCATCGACGGCCGGCATCTGCACCCGCGGATGATCGAACTGGCCTGCCGCTGCAAACCCAACACCAAACTGGTGGCGATCAGCGATGCCACGATGGCCTCCGGGATGCCCGATGGGTCTTACTACATAGGTGATTCGCCGATCGTAGTGGAAAACGGTTTTTCGCATACAGCCGATGGCAAACTGGCCGGCACCACTACTTTGCTGGACAACGGCTGGCACAGTTTGATGAACTACGCCAATACCGACGAAACGTATGCCGCCGGCAGCGTATCGTACAATCCGGCGCTTTCGATGAACTTGCATGATCGCGGGATACTGCGTCCCGGTACCCGCGCTGATATTGCTATTTTCGAACAGGGCAGCAACCGGCTGCTGATGACGATCTGCCGGGGCGAAATCGTCTACCGGGCCGAGGGGATCAAACCCGCCCGAACCCCGGAGTCAAACTTGGAGCAAGCATGAAAAACAATCAGATAATGGAATATAAACTGCTCGATACCGGTAATTTCCGCAAGCTCGAACAGGTCGGCAGCTGGAAACTTATCCGCCCGGCACTTTGCGCCTGTTGGCAGCCCAAATTGAGCAATCAAGAGTGGCAGAGTGCCGATGCCGAATTTGTACGCGACAGCTCCGGCCACGGCAAATGGAAAACGCTCAACCGTCAATTGCCGGAAAGCTGGCAAATGCGTTGGGGCAATTTCAATTTGCACATCAAACCGACCAGTTTCGGGCATCTCGGTTTTTTTGCCGAACAGTATGCCAACTGGGAGTTTTTTGAAGAAATCATCCCTACTCTGGGCAAAGATGTCAAAACCATGAATCTCTTTGCCTACTCCGGGATCGGTTCCATGGCTATGGCCCGCGCCGGGGCGTTGGTATCGCATCTGGATGCCTCGCGCGGAATGGTGGAATGGGGGCGGATCAATCAGAGCATGAATGATGATGTGCCGGACCGCATCCGCTGGATCGTGGATGATGTGAACAAATTCTGCAAACGCGAATTGCGCCGCGGCAACCGCTATCGCGGTATTGCGCTTGACCCGCCGAGCTTCGGCCGCGGCAGCGCCGGTCAACTCTGGAAGATCGACGATCAAATCATTGAATTGCTGACCATGTGCAGGGAGCTGCTGGAAAAAGACGGCAATGCGTTCGTTACTTTAAGCTGCCACTCGCCGGGGTTTACGCCGCTGGTGCTGGAGCGCTTGCTGGATTCGGTCCTGGGCCACGGCCGGATCGAAAGCCGCGAAATGTTTATTCCGGAAACGACCGGGCGTGTTCTGCCGGCAGGCATCACCGCCACCTGGATCCGGAAATAACAGTGTACTTGCCCTCCCCGGCTCAAAGCAGACGGGTGCGTTTTTCGTAAACATTATCGAGCATCTTGCGCACCCGTTCTGCCCCCGGATAGTTGCTGAAAAAGAATATCTGATCCGATAAGGCGGCATATTTTTCCTGCAGCTGCCGTTCGCCATCCTTGCCCAGTGCCGCCCGGTCGATCCCCACCACCAGAGGGAATCCGGGTGTTTGCAGCAAAAAATCCAACCGGTTTTCCAACGCGTGATTATAATAGCGGTGAAACAACTCCACATGCACCACCATCTTGGCCGCGTCGGTGCGCATAAAAGAAAAATCAGGGAAGAAAATCCCCTGCCCCGCAATGCGCGGCAATTCCGCCTCCGGAGCTTCCTGCCAATTACCGGCAGCGTTGCGGAAGGTGCGGATAAACAGCGCCACTTCGTCCGGCAGACACTCTACCCAGCGGCGTACCGAACTTTTCAGCGAACACTTTTCGCTGGTCAAATTAAGTATATCCTCCCGGTTATCCCGCAGTTTAAGCACAGCCCGCAACTTCCAGTTTTTCAGCAATAATATCACCGGAAAGAACGCCGCCAGCTGCAAACCGTATTTGCGGTTTTCGCCAAAAAGCGCCGCCGGGCCGCTCAAAGTAAGTTTGATTTCGCAAGCAGAAGACTTTTTGACTTCCGCCAGCAGCCGGTAAAATTTCAATCGCCGCATAAATTTGCGCAACACCATCGGCTCGGTATCCACCACGGTAAGTTCCAGCTTATCCGCATAAAACAACAAACCTTGCACCAATGCTGTATTGTACAGATTGCATAAATCAGCACTGCTCCAGGGCGGAACACTCTGCAAACGGTCAAATTCCGGCAGATCGCTGTAAATATCCTCCGGCAAAGCGGTATTTTCCGGCAACGCAGTGGCAGTCAAACGCCGGTAAAACTTGGGATCATCCGGCGGCGATTGCAAAAACTGCGCGGCCGTTTTGAAAATAATTTCCCGCCGCGCCGGTGGATCTTCACAATCGGCAGCACTGACAAATTCGCAATGATCTTTGATCAACTTATTGAATCCGGCGGCCAGTTTGCCGCCCCGGGGATTCTTCAAAAAAGGCTCCAGCTGGTCATCCAACTCCGTGCGGGAGAGCTTCTTTTTCAGCGCCGCATCATAAAGTTCCAGCAATGTTGATGCCAGATTCAAAACCTCCGGCTGTATCTGAACAAAGCGTACGCTTATCCGGCCATTGGCCGCATGATACTGCAATAAATCCCGATTCAGCATAAATCGCTCCCCAGTTTGCTGGTGTAAGCGCGATGCTCCCGGCGGCGGTTGAGTACATTCAATTCACTGGTTCCCACATTCACCAATTCATACAACACAGCTTTTTTGCCCGGTTTGGCCCGCAAGATACGCCCCAGACGCTGAACATGTTCGCGCACACTGGCACCACCGGAAACAATGATCCCGATATTGGCTTCCGGTACATCCACGCCCTCGTTGAGGACTTTACTGGAAACCAGTACCGGACAAGCGCCGGTGCGGAAATTTTCCAACATATTTTTGCGTTCGCCACTTTTGGTGTGATGGGTCAGCACCGGCAGCAGATAGCTGCGGCCGATTTCGTAAGCCGTGGCATTGTCAGCAGTAAAAATAATGATCCGCTCCCCGGCATGGCGAACCAGCAGCCGCCAAACCATATCCAGCTTGGCGCCCCCGCCCCGGGCCAGCGCTTTTTGGGCCAGATACGCTTCAAACGCCTTGCGGCCTTCCGGTCCGTTTTTGACCACTTCCAAAATAAAATTGCGCCATGCGTGTACCGAATTCATCACCACCCGGTGCCGATGCAGAAAATCAGTATAGATCTTGCGGTTGGCCAGATATTGCGCCTGTTCAGCGCCGGAAAGTTCCAGCGGGATCGTTTCCACTTCGTAATCCGATAATATACCGGAACTTAATTCATCAATCTGCACCCGGCAGCAAACCGGCCCCATCAAATCAGTCAAAACTTCATCGCGTCCGGCATCACTTTCCGGAGTGGCGCTCAACCCCAGGCGATAAGGAGCGATCGACCATTGTGCGGCCATTTGATTGACCGCACCGGGCAGATGATGACACTCATCGGCAACCAGAAAAGCAAACTTATTGCCGTAAAACTCCATCTTTAAAACCGCCGAATTGTAAGTCGATACAGTTATATTGCAAGTCGTGTTGCTGCCGCCGCCCCACATACCGATTTCCTGCTGAAAAAACGTTTCCAGCACACCGGCCCATTGAGTCAGCAAATCGATCGTAGGAACCAGAACCAGCGTAGGGCGTTTGAGCCGGGCTATAGCCATGACTGCCAGAATGGTTTTGCCGCTGCCGGTGGGCAAGGCCGCTACACCACGATATCCGGCTCGCCGCCACGCCTCAAAAGCGGTTTGCTGGTGCGGACGGGGGATCACATTTTGGGCCAGCTGCAACTCTTCCAACGGAGCAAAAGCACAAGCATGATCGTCAAAATCCAATTGCAGCTCGCGGATTTTCTGAACCAATGCCGCATAATCACAACCGCGGGAGCGGAATGCAGTTACCCGTTCATCAAATTTAAAGTGCGCGGGGTCGGCGGCCGCCAGCTGCGGCATATCGCTGCCGCTCCACAACAGCGTACCATTGTCAAAAACAACTTTGATCATGCCGCTGCCGCCGGGGTTGATACATTTTTATGCACAAAAAACACTATTGTACTCGCTTTTTTTACCATATTGAGTTATAGTAAACTACACCGGCAAGCTGCGGTTTGCCAATTTGAAGCGGAAAAAAACGGAGTTTTTATTTTTATGAAATATTTTGGAGCCCATGTCAGCGCTTCCGGCGGAGTATTCAATGCTCCATTGAACGCTGCTGCTATCGGAGCGGATACTTTTGCGCTGTTCACCAAAAATCAGCGTCAATGGAACGCACCGCCGTTGAAGCCGGAAGATATTGCCCGATTTCAGGCCAACTGCCAGCAACATAACTTTGACTTGAGCATGATCCTGCCGCACGACAGCTACCTGATCAATTTGGGGCAGCCCGATGCCGGTAAAGCGGCGGCCGCGCACAAAGCGTTTACCGAAGAAATGCTCCGCTGCGAAGCCCTGGGGCTGAAACGGTTGAATTTCCACCCCGGCAGCCACCTGAAACAAATAGAAATGGATGAATGTCTGCAACGGATCGCCGAAGGTATAAATCAGGCCCTTGCCGCCACCAACGGAGTCATGGCGGTCATCGAAAATACTGCCGGGCAAGGCAGTAATGTCGGCTTTGAACTGGAGCAGATCGCCCGGATCATTGAATATTGCCACGACAGCGAACTGGTCAAAGTATGTATTGACACATGCCACAGTTATGCTGCCGGGTATGACTTGAAAACGCTTGAAGGCTACGCGGCTTTCTGGCAGAAATTTGAATCACTGTTCGGGTTTGACCGGCTGGGCGGTATTCACCTTAATGATGCCAAAGCGCCATTGGGCAGCAAACTTGACCGGCATGAATCGCTGGGCGGCGGCACGCTGGGCTGGGAGGTTTTTGAGCGCATTGCCCAAGATAAAAACCTCGACAATGTACCGATCATCCTCGAAACCCCGGTTCCGGAACTTTGGGCCGATGAGATCCGACGCCTGAAAAACGCGGCAGCGGCAAACTGAAAAAGGAATAGGTGCTATGCAAAAATATACGATCAAACTGATTCCCGGCGACGGCATCGGAGTGGATGTGATCCGCGAAGCTGTACGGGTTTTGAACCATCTTGCCGACTTGCACGGCGGTATAAAATTTGATTTTCAAACCCTGGAATGGAGCTGTCAGTATTACCTGAAAACCGGTTATATGATGCCGTCTGACGGCTTGCAGATCTTGCGCGATTGCGATTCCATTCTGCTGGGTGCGGTGGGTTTTCCCGGAGTGCCGGATCATGTATCGCTGCGTGATCTGCTGCTGCCGATCCGGGTGGGATTCGATCAATATGTCAACCTGCGCCCGGTCAAACTTTTGCCGGGCTTGAGTTCGCCGATCAAAAACGAAGATATCGACTTTGTGGTCATCCGCGAAAATTCCGAAGGCGAATACTGCGGACTCGGCAGCGTGGAAAATGCCGATACACCCGATGAAAAAGTTACTCAAAACAGTGTTTTCTCCCGGCACGGCACTGAACGTATCATCCGCTATGCCTTTGAGTATGCCCAAAAGCACCAGCTCAACAAGGTATTGAGCGCTACCAAATCCAATGCCCTCAATTACTCGATGGTCTTCTGGGATAAAGTATTCAATCAACTGGCCGGCGACTACAAACATATAGAGTCATCGCAAATGCACATTGATGCGCTGGCCGGATATTTTATCATGCACCCCGACCGGCTGCAAGTTGTGGTTGCCAGCAATCTTTTCGGCGATATTCTGACCGATTTAGGTTCGGCTATGCTGGGCAGCATCGGTATATCGCCCTCGGCCAATTTGAACCCGGAAGGCAAATACCCCAGCATGTTTGAACCGATCCACGGCTCGGCGCCGGATATTGCCGGTCAAGGCATTGCCAATCCGGTCGGCACCTTCTGGGCCGCGGCCATGATGCTGGATCATTTGCAGCTGCCGGAAGTCGCCGAACGCCTCATGCAAGGCATGACTTCGGTGCTGGCCGCACAAAAAATCCGCACGCCGGATATTGGCGGCAAATCCACCACCAGCGAAGTAACCGATGCCGTGATTGCGGCCATACAATAACCTTGATTATAAGAAAACTCCCCGACTTGCCTTACCGCTGCCGGGGAGTTTTTTTGCACAAAAAATCAATCGCAATCAAACAATTTGTATTTGCGCCGGGAAAAACGCCGCCGTTTGAAGTTGATCAATTCCTGCAAAAGCTCCTCGCTGGAGTTAAAAAGTTTTTTCTGCAAACACTGCAAATAAATCCCGATCAGCTCATGGACTTGCGTTTGCGGCAGGCGCATATCGCGGAAAAATGTATGCAGATCCACGATCACTGCCCGGCGCGGATCGCTCATCTTGCGCATCCGGGCCACATCGATCCAAAAAATTTCCATACTCTCCGGAGTATCACCCCGGAAGAGGAAATTGCGCGGATGCGATGCTTTGTGAAAATACCCCGCATCATGCACTTTGGCCAGAAGTTTTAAATTGCCGATGCAAAATTCCCGGCACAAATCCTCATACCCGGTTCGAAATTGGCCCTTGGGCATAAAGATCCGCCCATCGTGAGTCTGCGCCAGAAATTCCGTAATAATGAATGACTCTTTCAGTACAAAGCTCACCCGGGTATCGCCCAAAGCCAGCACTCGCGGCGCCGGTACACCCAGCTCGTGCAGCCAGGAATAATGCAGCGCTTCGCGCCACGGCAGCGAAGGCCTGAACATATAACGCCAAAAAGTCTTACCCAGCTGGGTTTTATAAGCAAACTTCCACCCGCCGCACTGACAGCTGTAAACATATTTGCCGCTGGAAACGTTGATCAACTGATGATTTCCGTCCTCCAGCTCCCCGGCAGGCATACTTCTTAAATCGCGCAACACCGCGTCAAAACCCGGCACACAGCACTGCCACGATTTTCTGAATCGACCGGCCGCCCGAAAATCCGGATACATTGCTGCCGCGTTATCAGCATTCATTCCCATCCCCATCCTGTTTTTTGAAGCGATTATTCGACGATTTTCCAATCATTGCCGAACTTTTTCAGCTTCATAGTATCGCGTTTTTCCTTATTATTTTCTTTGAACAAAACGACCACTTCGGCTGTATCTCCGGTGATTTTTTCCGAAACAACTTTCAAATTCGCGATCCCGGCAAATTCTTTAATGACATCCTGTTTCAGTTCAGGAACTTCTTTGATAAGCTCTTCCACCGTGGCAATCATAGCAACCATTTCTTTATCGGCAATACACTTTTTAGCGGTTGCAAAATCCGCCTTGCCCAACGCCACAGCAAAAGTTTTGACTGCAGCTGCGGGAGTAGCCTGCGATTTGACATCTTTACCGACGGCTTGCGGCTTGGCATTCTTTTCCGCAGCCACAGACGGCAACGCCAATACAAAAGCCCCCAACACACTCAACACAGCCAACAAAGATCTGATTTTCATATTAAACTCCTTTCTTGTGAGATGTTTAAGTTAATATAAAACCTGTATAGCATAAATACAAACTTTTTTCCACAAAAAAAGTTTATCATAAAAAAGCGGAATTTTCAGCTGCAGCAGCTTCAGCTGAACAATAAATCGTATAACATGAGATAAAATGAAAAAAATCATAAGTTGGTATATAACATAACAGCAATGTTACTCTGTGAAATAAATTCAAATTATAAAAATAACTGCTTGCAAAAATCATCCGTACATGTATCTTATATTCCAGCATCTCCACGTGGAGATGCCGTGTGCAAATGAATGTGTTAGCTTGAGCTTGGGAGTTTTTATGCGTCTTGCAGATCTTTTTCAAACCGGTGCCGTATTGCAGCGGGATCGGATCGTGCCGCTGTGGGGCTGGGCTGAACCGGAGTCACTGATCACCGGCGAATTGGATGACACCAAGGTTTTCTGCCGCAGTGCCGCAGATGGATTTTTTATGCTTTATTGGCCGGAACATCCAGCCGGCGGCCCTTACACCCTGAAAATTTCGGACGGGGCGGAAACTGTGGTGCTGGAAGATATTCTTTTCGGGGAAGTCTGGCTTGCTTCGGGGCAATCGAATATGTACTATCAGCTCGGCAGCGATTCCCGGACTGACAAAAGCGACCCCGACCCCGTTGCCAGACAGCAGGAACGCGAATTTTACCGTTCGCTGAAGAATCCGTTTCAGTGCCGTTTTATTACTGTACCGATGCTGGCAAGCAGTTGCCATGAAAGCTGTTTTAAGGGTAAATGGCAGTCAATGACAAAGGAACATGCCGGTAATTGTTCCGCAGTTTCAGCATGGTTTGCTCATTATCTGCAGCAGGATTTGAATATCCCCATCGGGGTTATTAATTCCGCGTGGGGCGGTACTGTTGCCGAAGCATGGATGAGCAGCACCGCTCTGGCAGGTAATCCGCACACCCGCGATCTGATACACAAGTATTTTATCAGTCATCAGCGCCCCAATAACTACCGGACTGCCGACAGCTGCAATCTGGCGATCGGATTGCAAGAACGCCTGCGCCCCGACGGCGAAAACGAAGGCGCCAAACAAAGGTTCCATACCCCGGAATTTGATGACAGCTCCTGGCGGCAAATGGAGCTTCCCGGCAGTTGGATAGCCCAGAAGATCGCCGGCAATGGTGCCGTTTGGGTCCGCAAAAAAGTTTCCATTCCGCCAACATGGCTCGGCAAGGAATTGCTTTTCAGTGCCGGAACCATTGACAAACAGGATATAACTTATTTCAACGGCAGCGAAATCGGCCGTACCGGTTCGGGCGCATCTATGACCGCTTGGGATATATTGCGCGTATATACTGTTCCGGCAGCGCTGGTCAATACCACGGAAGTGCTGCTGGCGATCCGGGCATATTCTGCGGCATTTGACGGTAATTTTTCCGGCAAACGCATTCTGCAATGCCCTGAACTGGGCGAATCCATCGAAATCACCGGCAGCTGGAAGATCGAAGTTGAATTGGATATCGGCCGGGTTTCGCCGCTGTATTCAGCTGATTTTTATGGACCCGGGTTTCAAAATACGCCCTCGATCCTTTTTGACAGTATGATCCGGCCGCTGCTGCCCGCTGCGATCGCCGGGGTGATCTGGTATCAGGGCGAAAGCAACGCTCTGAATGTCGAAAGTTCGCAAAATTATTACTCCATTCTCCAAAGTCTGATCAATGACTGGCGTTATTCATTCCAGTCTTGGGAAATGCCTTTTATTATGGTACAGCTTGCCAACTACAATAAATTTGCCGCCTATGATGCCGGATCATTCTGGGCCCCGTTGCGGGAAAGTCAGCGGTTGCTGGCTAAAAATCACCCGTTTACTTTTATGGCAAGCGCTATTGATATTGGAGAAGCCGCCGACATCCACCCGCAGGACAAAAAGAATGTGGGCAGCCGGCTGGCAGCAGTTGCTTTGAACAATGTTTACGGTCAAAAAAATATCGTCCCCGGCGGCCCGGAAATCATTACCGCTGAAAGTTTTGAAGATAAAGTAATTCTGACTTTTGATAATGTAAAAACTCTTACCCTGAAGAACGATTGCGAACAGAGTTTTTATCTGTCAGACGATGGTGAAAACTTTACCGCTGCCGGAAAAGTCACCGTATCCGGCAATCAGGTGATAATTGCTGAAGCCGATGCTGCGCAGGTAAGATTTGTCCGCTACGCCTGGTCCGATAATCCCGCCAGTACCCTGTACAACGAAGCCGGGCTGCCGGCATCAAGTTTCAGCGTGGAAGTCAAACGGTAAATCCTTTATTACGGACCAATACGCTTATTGCGTTCGCGCCCAGCGCGGTACGTTTTGCGGAGTGGCGATGCATGACTGCCAAGCAGCGGTATAGCTCATAACACAAACGGGGCTGTTGCAAAAAAAATTTGCAACAGCCCCGTTCAATATTCCGATCCGTCCCCAAATTTCAAGCTACAACATCATGCAACTTACGTTTTTTTGGGAACTGTAAAACAGTGTCAGCGCTTGACGCGGGCGTTACCGCTCCAGATGCTCCAAACCTGTTCTTCATCCGCCGGCTGACCGTAGTCAGTCAGGTGAGTGGTGGCCAGAGCACCGGTGGCCCAGCCGAACTGGATCCATTTTTCCGGTTCCCAGCCGCGCAAGATCGCATAGAGGAAGCCGCCGACAAAGCCGTCGCCGCCGCCGATACGGTCAAGCACGGTAATATCGCGGGGTTCAACAACCTGCCATTCGCCGTTGACATTGGCGATCGCGCCCCACAGGTGATGATTGGCGCTCACGACCTGACGCAGCGTGGTGGCAAAAGCGTAGGCGTTGGGATAAGCGGCCTTGACGCGTTCGACCATTTCTTTGAAGTTTTCGATCTTGGAACCGATATCTTTACCGCCGGCTTCCGGGCCCTTGATCTTCAAGCAGAGCTGGAAGTCTTCTTCGTTACCGATCAGAATGTCGGCCAGGCTGGCGATTTCGGCAAAAATAGCGGTCAGTTCTTCTTCGCGGCCTTTCCAGAAGCTGGCGCGATAGTTGAGGTCAAAGGAAATGCGGCTGCCGTATTTCTTGGCGGCGCGGGCGATTTCCAGACAGAACTGGCTGGTTTCCGGCGAAAGCGCAGCGATCAAGCCGGAGAGGTGAACGATCTGAACACCTTCTTTGCCGAAGATACGGTCGAGGTCAAAATCTTTGACATTCAGCAGACGGCCGACTTCACCGGCGCGGTCGTTCTGAACGCGGGGACCGCGGCTGCCGTAACCGCTGTCAGCCAGATTGAACTGGTGACGGACGCCCCAAGGACCATCCTGTTCAAATTCCGGACCTTCGTAATCCATGTGACGGCCGGCCAGATTATCTTTGATCATGCGGGCAACCGGGCTGCCTTTGACAAAGGCGGTCAGAACTTTGACCTTGAGGCCGAGGAAGCTGGCCACGCTGGCCACGTTGGTTTCGGCACTGGTAACCTGCATTTTGAACATATCGCTGCAATGGAAAGGCTGACCATCGACCGGGGTCAGGCGCACCCCCATACTGGTGGGGACCAACAACGCATAAGCGGCATCTTTTTTGAGTTCGGGAACCATATTGATATCCTCTCTTTTAATTGGTTAAAGGTTTGCTGAACCGTGTTTAATATAGCACCATTCAATGCAAAAAACAAACTTCAAACCGGCGAAAAAGTATTTTTTATTCGTCAAACTGCCGTCAAGACTGTTTTGTGGATGCGGACTCACTCACCGGCCACAAACTTCAAACCGGCGATTCCGCTTACGATCATTACCAGAAAAACGATCCGCCAAACCGTAACCGGCTCGCGAAACAGAATAAATCCGGCAATCGCCGCGCCGACCGTTCCGATGCCTGTCCACACCGCATAAGCCGTTCCCAGCGGCAAAGTCCGTAACGTAACGCTCAAAAGCAGAAAACTGCCGATCATAGTTACTATCGTAAAAACCGAAGGAAAAAGCCGGGTAAAACCTTGTGAATACTTCATACCGACCGACCAGCATACTTCAAGCAGTCCGGCCGCCACCAACCAAAGCCAGTTCATAAATCACCTTTGCAGTAACAAGTTGCGGAGCCGTCTCCAAACGTCTGTGTCAAGGCCGTCCTTGAAATGTAAACAAAATATACATCCGGAACCCATTTTTTTCAAATTCCCAACACCGCCCTGCCCGATATGGTGATGGACAAATTTAATTCCGCGTAAACATCAATCGTACAGCCAAT
Source organism: Lentisphaerota bacterium (assembly GCA_015061695.1). Taxonomy (GTDB): domain Bacteria; phylum Verrucomicrobiota; class Lentisphaeria; order Victivallales; family Victivallaceae; genus SIG78. The sequence goes on along the minus strand of SUWA01000022.1, from coordinate 208 downwards.
ACCGTTTTTACTTCCATATCCATATCAAATCTTTAATTATACCAGTAATTTTTCCGGAGGAAGTTCCAACAGCATTTCCCGAATTGATTTATCACGAGTCTGATTTACTTTGGAATCTAAAACTGCTTCAACAAATTCTCTGTTGTCGCCAGCAATACAATATTCCATTTCATCCCCGGTTACAAGATCTTCTGTGATAATATATCTT
>SUWA01000021.1 GCA_015061695.1 Lentisphaerota bacterium | reverse complement strand
ATATCGATTATCAAAGTGAAATCGAACGGTTGATCCAGGCATATAACGATTCCGGAAATCTTCCGCCGGAATACGCAGAATTGCTGGATAAACGCTTCGCTGAAGCCGTCAAAAACGCCCGCGCCGGAGAGGCACGTTATCAGGAAAAAATCCGGAAGACCGCCAATTTGGAAAATGAAGTCAACTCCCTGCTCGATGCCGGCGAATTGGCAACCCTCAAGGAGATCGAATCTCTGGAAAATTCCATCCGGGAACTCGCTCCGGCAAGCGGACTGCTGGAAAAACTTGCTCCGCTGAAAAGTCAGCTCGAAGCCGAAGAAGCCGCCGTCAAAGCCGCCGAAAATGCCGTCATCGCTCTGGCTGAAGAACTGGAAAAACTTTGCGATTCAGAAGATGTCGCCCCCCTGCAGGAGCGTAAACCCGCCATTGAAACCGAATTTGCCCAGTGGGCAAACATCCCGCGCAAAGCGGCATTGCGTTACAACGATGCCCACCGCAAAGCTTCGCTCAAACTGGCACAGCATTTTGAAACCCTCGACCTCGCCCGCTGGGAGAGTTACACCCGCAAACTGGATATCTGTTCCGCATTGGAAAAGATGATCGCCCTCCCCGAAGAGGAACTTGCCAACGCTTCCAAAAAACTCAATGAATTGCGGGAGTTGTGGAAAAGTCTGGGCAGCGTCCCCAAAGAAAAAAGCGAAGAAATCAACCCCAGATACCTTGAATTGACCCGGCAGCTGCAGCACCGGATCGATGAATATTTTGCCAGAAAAAGACAGATGCAGAAAATTGCCGCTTCCGAAAAAGAACAGCTCTGCATCGAAGCAGAGTCCATGGCGGAACTGACCAATTGGAAGGATACTGCCGTCAAAATGCGCGATTTGCAGGCAAAATGGAAACTTCTTCCCAGAGCCGGAGCTAAAGAAAATGAACTTTTCACCCGCTTCCGGGCGGCACAGGATAAGTTTTTCAACGCCCGTAAAGCGGCATTCGATGAGCGCGACAAACGTTTTGCCCTCATTCAGGAGACAAAAGAAGCGTTGATCAGTGAAGCTGAAAATCTGACCGATCCCCGCCGGGCAAGACAACTGCGGGAAGAATTCCGCAATGCCGGATTTGCCGGCAAAAAAGATCAGGAACTTTTTCACCGGTTCAACGGAGCGATGGATAAGTTTTTCAATGCCAGCAAAGCGGAAAACGCTTCCAAAGAGGAAAAAGCCCGCCAGCTGGCAGCAGAGGTCACCGCGTTGTCCGCTGATCCGGCTGCCGCGCTGCCGAGGATCAGAGAGATACGGGAGGAGCTGCGTACTCTCAACTGCCGGGAAACCCGTCAATTGGAACAGCAGGCACTGCGGGAGTTTGATAATGCCCTCAATGCGGCAAGAGCAGAGGAACAGAGGAAAAAAGAGGAAAATTCCGATTCCATAACGATGTCTCTGGCAGTTGCCTATGAGGCGTGGAAAAACGGTGAAACTCCGGATATTCCGGCGGATGATCAGCTTGCCGGCTTCAGCAAGCTGCAAAATGCGGCAAAATTGCTGGCACAAGCAGCAAACGGCGACGAAAAAGCGGCGGCGAAACTGGAAAAACAGATCGAATCAGCCCGTCAGGAAAGAGCGAGTATCTGTGCTGAATTGGAAGAATTGAGCGGCAAAGCCCCGGAATCTGAAAAAAGTGTGGATCTGGCTGCTGAACTGCAGTTTGCGATGCTGGGCAACTTCGGCAAAGCGGAAAACGATTCAGCTCCGGCATCTGACCCAAATAAATTGTGTGCTGAATTTGCCGCAAGCGGCTTGGTTCCTCCGGCAGAACTGCAGGAGTTCCAAAACCGTTTTGCCGCGGCGAAAGCAATAATCTTTCAGGAAAAATAACGATTTTTCAACAAATCCACTTGAAAACCTTTCAAGCCGGATATATATTAGGTTTCAACAAAATCAAACAAGGGGCAGTAGCTCAGTTGGCTAGAGCGATACGTTCGCATCGTATAGGTCGTGGGTTCGACTCCCATCTGCTCCACCATTCGCCACTCTTAGACATAACTTCATTCGAGGTTATGTCTATTTTTTTATCCAGAATCAAGTCGACCGCGAATTTGCCATGCTCCAGACAGCGCACCCGATACACGAGCGACTGAATCAAATTGCGCTTCAAAATTGTATCATCATCCGCGCCTTCCAGCAAAGAGGCCCAACCAGAGATTGATTCCAGGACTGCAGATAATTTATCTTGATTTGTCAGCGGTTCCATGCTGGCGACAAGTTGTTTATAGCGCTCTTCCGCTACGGCTAAACGAGATCTGGAATCACTAAGTTTTTCGTTCCAATAATCCGCATTTGTAGCGCGAACAACCCCCGTCAAAAACAGTTCATCAATTTTTTTCAATTCAGCTTTTGATGTTTCGACATCAGACAACGCAGCATCTATTTTTGGCTGTTGCTGTCGTTGTAGTTCTGCAATTTGCTGTTGATGTTCTTCATAGCATTCACGTACATATTCTGGATCCAGGGCAATCCGTTTTATCGCATCAAGAACAGCATTATCCAGTTTTTCAGCGTTTATTTCGCAACCGCAACGCGAATCAGTGCATTTGTAGTAGAAGTATCTTCGAGTTTTTTTCTTGACAGATGCCGGTCGCATGAAACGTTCTGGGTCACAGTGACACCGCATCAATCCCGCCAGAAGATATGCGTATTTCTGGCGGCCCGGACGGGTCGTGTTGTATTTTTCTCCAGGTAATAATTCCTGGATTTTATCAAATACAGTTCTGTCGATTATTGGTTCATGTTCTCCTGCGAAAATTTCTCCATTAAATACAATCTCCCCAATATAGAATCGATTCCGTAGAATTCGATACAATTTTTTTGGATCGCCGAGAATATTTTTGTGTGAGTCCCAATAATGATTCAATGTGGCAAAATCGTTATTCGAACATCCAGCAAGATATAATTGGAATATTTGTCGGATTATTTCCGCCTCCGATTTCACAATTTCCGCAGTATTTTTTTCTCCGGATTTGCGGCGATATCCTATCGGAAGTATTCCCCATGTGGGTTTCCCCTGGGAAGCTATCCACCGCAATTTTGTCGCGATTCTTTCTGCGGTCATTTCTCGTTCCAGCTGTGCGATCGCAATCGTTTGTGTCAGATTGAAACGCGCCATTGCGCCGGTCGCGGAAAGATAACTCTGCCGGATCGAGACAAATCCGAGTCCGGCATCCCGGAGTTTTTCAAAAAGCGGCGCGGCATCGGCGAGATTGCGTGAAAGTCGATCGAGCTGCCACACAACCAACGTGTCGAATGTTGGCCGCGAGCTTTCTATATCTGCAATAATCCCTTGCATAGCTGGCCGGTCAAGATCTTTTCCGGATTTGAATTCGTCATAGACTTCTGTGAACACCGCGTCTGGATCCATTCTGGAAATGTATTCCCGGCATTCGTAAAATTGTACTTTAATGCTTGTTTCTTGGGCCGACCATTGAGATCCCTTTGGGGATACGCGCGCATATATACAGTAACGATGACCGGCCGCATATTTCATTTTAGCCACACCACACCCCCTGATGACCACGTGTCACCTTTTTGCCGTTTTTGTACTTCTACTATAAAGTGCTGTCGAACCTTTGCCCCAAAAGAATTTTCAACGTCGACATATCCGCTGACAGAATATTGACCATCGCCCAGATCCGTGACTGTCACGCCGTCGGCATGAAGCGCCGGGAAATCCGCCGTTGCCGGTGTTTTTAAATCTTTTTTCGCAAATTGTTTTGCGATATACCACGCTTCAGCATTATTCGGTGCAGTGTCGCACCGTACCATAAAAAATACCATGATGGCGATAAAAAACAAAAATCCGATAATCCGGGCGAATAATGAACAATTTTGTTTTTTGTCGATGTTCATCGCTGTTCCTTGATTTTGTTCGAGACAAATTCCACGACTTCACCTTTATCAGCCGCAGTAAGTTTCCCCCAGGAGCGGATTATTATATCAAACATCGGGTCTTGAAGCGTCGCTTCCAAGATCGCACTTCTACTGACCATTTCTGGTTCCGGCGGCAGATCAGAAATGTCATAGACAGAAATGTTGAACAACTTTGCGATTGCTCTTATTTTTGCCGGCCGTGGAATAACATTCCCGTTTTCCCACTTCGAGACGGTTTGTTTACTCGCGCCGACTGCGGCGCCGACTTCTTCGAGAGTCATCATGCGCTGTTCGCGCCAAAATCTAAATACATGATTATCAAATTTCATTTTAAAAAATCTCCTTCGGTCAAGAATAAAATATATACGCAAAAGCGATTTTTTCAAGAAAAAATTAAAAAAAGTTGAAAAAAGTTTATTTTTATGTTTGACAAATGCGACAAATGCGACTATATTCACTCCAGTTCCGTAAGTAACCCTCTAAAAAAATGAAAGGAAAAACAAAAAATGACAAAATTGGTCGTCGAATTACCTGGAGTATTGATAGAAATGATTGATAATCATGCAAAAAAGGATGGGCATAATAACCGCAGTGCTGTCGTTCGAAAGGCTTTGAATTCCTTTTTCGCAGCGGCGGCACCGGCAATAATTGTCGCTCCGGCTAAATGTATCCAACGGTCGCAGATTATTGGTGTTCAACTGGCTGATGATATGATTGAGCGCATTGATCAATATGCGGCGGCTGATGGACATAATAATCGTAGCGCTGTCGTCCGAAAGGCAGTGAATTATTTTTTTGCACGTTAAGTCGCATTTGTCGCATCAGCAAAGGAGGAAAATTTCATGAAGGATTTGAATATTCGCCCCGGCAACATGCCTTTCCGGAAGACAAAAACAAATAAAAATTCAAAAGAAACCATATTGATCGCATTGATATTTGGCATTGGCACTGGATATCTGCTTGGGCTGCTGCACGCGTCTTGTTGGTGATGCTATGGCGGTAAAAATCGAGATTGTCATAAACAGAATCAGTTTGGCCGATGTTGATGCGTTGGAACAAGCGAGAATTTTGGCTGCACGACAAAATCTGGCCAAACATGTCGGACAAAAAATATATGCAAAAGTAAATGGAACAAACAATGAACAAACTACTCGCGATTCAATGTGAACTCAAAGCCCCAAAGGGGCAGAAGAATCAGTTCGGCAACTTTTTCTATCGCAACTGCGAAGATATCCTGTACGCGGCAAAGCCAATTCTGCAACGATATGATGCCGAATTGTTTTTGACCGATGAAGTCGTCGCAATCGGGAACTATGTTTTTTTGAAGGCGACCGCGACCCTAAAAATCGATGATCGCAGCATATATATATCGACCGGTTATGCAATGCTCGATAAAGACAAGAAGGGCATGGACGCCGCTCAGATCACCGGCGCCGCATCGAGTTATGCGCGGAAATATGCGCTGTGCGGGTTATTCCTGATCGATGGTGGCGATGATGTTGATGCGCTGCATCCAAGCGCCCCGCCAACTGCTGCTGCTTTCATTCCGGGAGCTCCTGTCCCGGCTCCCCCGCCGCCCCCGTTAAAATAAGCCGTCCCGGCACAAAAAACATAAAGAAAGGAATCGAAAATGGGAAAAGAAATTGTGTTCGACATTGAGACGATGCGGAACGCTTCCATGCTTGATCGGCTTCCACCGATCGAGGTGAAAGCGGGAAACCTCAAGGACCCGGTCAAAATCGCCGAAAAACAGGATGCTGCGAAAAACGAACAGATCGAAAAGATGGCACTTTCGCCGCTTTACGGTCGGATCTGCGCGTGGTGCGCGGTGGATGGCGAAGGCACATCCTTCTGCGAGTGTATTTCCGCCGATACGAACGATGAAGAAATTGAATTGATCGCGAAGGCGTTTGAATGCTTGAGCGTCTACGACAGAATAATTACCTACAACGGGAACAGCTTTGATTTGCCCTTCCTCTATCGGCGGGCGGCGCTGCTGGGGTTCGATCCCCGGTGTGTCGGCATGCCGCCGCTGGCGGAGATGACAGCGAAATACCGAAACGAACACCACGCCGATCTGATGCAGATTTGGTGCGGTCACGGCGGATATGAAAAACTTGACAATATCGCCCGGGCGCTTGTCAACGACAGCAAGATCGAAATCAATTTCAGAGAATTTCCAGAAATGATCGAAACCGAGGCTGGGCGGAAAAAACTGCTCGACTATTGCCTGCAGGATGTAAAACTCACGCAAACGATCTGGTACCGCGTCAGCGGAATTTTAATCTAAACAGAAAGGAAAGAAAAATGTTCAAAATTACCAGTGACCAGCAGGATGTTCCCTGCACCATCGTTGACGCCTATGTGGCGGAATGCAAATTCCCTGCAAAACAGGGAGAAACCAACGGCCGCGGCGAATTTGTCGCATGCTATTATGATGTTGTACTGCAACTGCAGGACGCCATCGGCAACACTGATGTTTGGCACGGCGAAATCTCCAACCGTACTGGCACCGGCACGAAAGCACATCTGTATCGAATCGACATGACGCTGCAAACGTTGCGTGATATCGATTTCAACGTTCAGAACCTTGCCGAACTGGAACAGCAATTTGTCGCGACTGCTGATAGGATGATTTCAATTCCAAACCTGATCAACAAAACCTGCACTGCGGTTGTCGTGAAATCAGTACGCGAATCTGACGGCAGAGAATTCTGCAACGTCCGCTATCTCAACAAAGGCGGTTCATCCGCTAAACGTTTGAGTTACGATGAATTTATCGCACGCCGTTCTGCGCCTGCGCCTGCTGCCGCCCCGGGCTATCCTGCCGCCGGTTATCCTGCCGCCCCTGCTCCCGGTTATCCGTCCCCCGCAGCCCCGGCTACTGGTCGTGTTCAGAATCCCTACGAAAAGCGCTGAAGATGACAATAATTATCGACACCCGCGAACAGCGCCCCTGGAGCTTCCCGCCGAATATTGACGTGGAAGTTGCCACGCTGCGCACGGGGGATTACGCACTGAAAGGCGATGACCATTTTGCAATCGAAAGAAAAAGTGCCGATGATTTCATCGGCACGATTTCCGTCGGTTGGCATCGTTTCTGCCGGGAATTGAACCGGATGGATGAAGCAAAATTCACCGCAAAAGTGGTGATCGTTGAATCAGATTTTGTGACATTCTGTTTCACTTTGGGGGCGAACGGTGCGATCCTTCCGCCGGATCACGAACATACCCGGTGTACTCCGGCGTTCGTGATGCGGCGCATCGCGGAATTGACCATGCGCGGCGTGGCGGTAATTTTCGCCGGCAATGCCGAATATGCGTCAGCGCTGGCGCTGCGGATCTTTTTTGAAAGGGAAAAGGAAAATGCAAATACTTGTAACGCTTGACCGGATGCTTTGCGCCCGCCCAGATAGTCGCTGGTATTTCTTCCGCGCGACCATGGGCGGCGATGGTGTGCCGGAAACATCCGTGATCTGCAAAGGTTCGATGGCATGGCAGCCGGGCGAAATGGAAACGCTTGCACTGATCGGCGACTGGACCGTTTACAAAGGCGAACGCCAGTTCCAGTTCCGGACCGCCAAACTTACTTTGCCGTTGGATCCGCGCGGCCAGCTGCATTATGTATGCCGCCGGGCGCACGGCATCGGTCCGGCGATGGAAGAAGCAATCTGGGATAAGCTCGGAAACGATTGGCAAAAACTGCGATCCGGAGAGATCCGGAAAATGTCCGCTGCAGCATATCGTTCATTCATCGAACAGACTGCACTGTTCAATGCGAACAGCGAAAAAGCGGAGATCATTTCTTATCTCGAGAACAAAGGCTGCACAGAAGCGATGGCGGCGGCCGCATTTGACGCATGGGGCAAGGATGCCGCGGGCGTAGTGAATAGTAACTGTTTCCGCCTGGCAGAACTTCCGGGATTCAGTTTCAAAACGGTCGATGAGAATGTCCGGAGAAACTTCGATATCGCCGATGATGATCCCCGTCGGATTCATGCCGGGATCGTGTATGGCTTTGAAGTCGAGTGTGCAGACGGATCCACCGCGTTGGATTGCTGGCGGCACTTTACAGCATGCCAAAAACTTCTGCCGAATATCGGAAACGAATTGATTGTTTCCGAAGTTCAAAACATGGTCGATCAAAAACTGCTCTATATTTTCGACAGCAAAAACATGTTGACCACGAAAAAGTGCCATGCCGCAGAAAAGATCATCGCTGATTATATTTCCGGCGCCAAAGCTGCCGAAAAAGATCAATTCACCATGCCGAATGATGAATTTTTTGCATCTGGAGAAAAATTTATTCCGGATGAATCCCAGCTGGCCGCGGTCCGCTTCGCTGTTCAGGAAAAAATATCTGTCATCAATGGCGGTGCCGGAGTCGGTAAAACCACCGTGATCAAAATGATTGTACGCGGGGTCAAAAAATGTTTCCCGCATCTGCAATGCCGGTTGTGCGCTCCCACCGGGAAAGCCGCTGCTCGCTTGAAAGAGGCATCCGGCATTGAGGCAACGACGATCCATGTGTTGCTGGGGGCGCAGGGAGATGGCCGCTTCTCTGGCGGCATGCTGAATGATACCACCGTGATCATTGATGAATCGAGCATGGTGGATTCTGCATTGCTGGCGGAAGTACTGAAAAGGCGGCCGGCAAAAATAGTTCTGGTCGGCGATCAGGCGCAGTTGACACCAGTCGGAGCCGGCCAGCCGTTCCATGACATCATCGAGCTTCATCCGAACCTGGTTCGGACGCTGACAAAGTGTTACCGGAATACCGAAGCAGTATTCCAGGCCGCGAGCCTGATCCGCTCCGGGAATCTGCCGAAACGCCATGCTGAAAGCGAAAACGAACGCTGGACAGTCGTACCGGTCGCAGATCCGGCCGAAGTGCAACAAATCGTTTGCGATTGGGCGAAAAACGGCATTTTGGATTTCTCCACCGATATCGTGCTTTGCCCGAAAAACGGCACCAAAGATCAGGAGGATAAATTTCAGGCTGCAACAGTGAACGCCTTCAACGAAGATCTGCTGATGCTGGATCGTTCGATCAACGGCCGAACCGGAACTGGAAAATTTATCCCCGGCGATCGGGTAATAAATACCGTGAATAATCCGGATCATCATGTGTGGAACGGCACGACCGGCACTGTTCATGCGGTTGACAGCGAAGGGCTGTTCGTTACACTGGATGTGCCGTTCCGGGATGATGTGACCGGCGAAATGGTCGACTGCGTGCGCTTCAATCGCGACATGATCCGAAATCTGCGTTACGCTTACGCACTGACAATCCACAAAAGTCAGGGCAGCCAGTATCGGAAGGTTATTATTGCCATAATAAGCAGAGACAAATTCCAATTAAGCCGGAGTTTGATTTACACCGGGGTTACCCGCACACAAAAGGAATGCGTCGTGATCGGCGATTCCTATGCGCTGGAGCATGGAATTTCCGTACAGACCAAAAAGAATAGTGTCCTGCAATGTTTGCAGGATTAATCCAACAAGAAAGAAATAAAAAAATGGAAAAGAAAAACAAAGAACAGTTGATCGGAATGATCGCCGATCTGGAACGAGAACTGGAAACGGTGCGAGCTGCAAACGCCATTTTGGACAGCGATTTGTGCAAAGCGCGCGCCGAACTGGATGCCGCGAAAAAGGATCAGAAACACCCTCGGAAGGATACTATTATCGCGGTGCTGCGTGAGCTCATCAAATTGTCATGCGACGATCATTGTCCGCATCATGGGAGAATTGACGCCTGCAAGAACTGCACCATCCACGTGAGACTTGAAGAATTGAAGGAAGAATACTGATGAAAAAACAAAAAAAAAAACACACTTGCAACAGCCGTTGCAACATTGAAAGAGATTGCCTCCGTTGAATTCTTGGGGATCCCCGACAGCGAAAAGGTGAAACGTCTGCGTCGAATCGCACAGCAGGGATTGTGCGCCATTAAGAGTATTCCAGAAGCGACAGATGCTAAAACAGCTGTTACTGTTACCGGGGAATAACATTCGAAAAACACAGACCGGGAAACATCAAGGAGTACCGGTCTCCAGAGAAGGTATAATAATGGACGATATTTTGACAGATCCTAACTGCTACGGAGAATTCTCCAACCAAGAAATCTGTAATACCTGTGAATTCAGAATCTCATGTGAATTTTACACTAAAACAAAGAATGTCGACGCGCGCACACATATAATCAGCTTCGAGGCTGCTCAAGGGATTGCGGAACTGGCAGTTTGCGACCAATTCTTTGATGAAAAAAGTACAAACGAAGAAGAAAATATTTTTTGCCTGTTGTCGCGTTTTTTTTCGTATATTCTCGATCTGGACGAATATACTCTCGGGGTGCTCCTCGAGGTAATGAGACCTCGGGATGCCAATTCACATTCAGTGGCCAGTTTGGCTGGTGTTCGGAATTGCTCACGCCAGGCCATGCACCGGAAAATTCTGGACATCATCTCGTCGCGGCCAGAATTAATTATCGTATTCAGCGAAGTTTTGAAAAAGATGTCAGCGGCCAGAATAAATTTTCTGCATAAACGCGTAAAAAAACAAAAAAAAATAAGGTAACGATGATGAACATCAAACTTGAAAATATTGACTGCGTCGCGAATCGCGACCTTGGCGACCTCGACACACTCGCGACAAGTATTCAACACCACGGCTTGTTGCAGCCGATCCTGCTCCGAGCCAAAAATGATGGCACTTTTCGGATCGTCGATGGCCGACGCCGTTATTATGCCATGCGCATGCTGAAGATGCAGGAAATTACTCCTGAACAGTACCGATTGCAGGAATTCAACGACGATCAGGAACTTCAAGCCGCGTTCGTGGTGAATACGGAGCGCAAGCAGCTTTCAATCGCCGAGGAAATTCAGCAACTTGCCGAACTGGAGAAAAAATATTCCGTCGAAGATCTTGCCAAAGTTATCGGCCGCACTCCGGCGTATGTGGCACGCCGGTTGAAACTTTCCACCTTGACGTCGAAATGGCAGAAAGTTCTGACGGATCCGGAGCAGTATCCCCAGTGGACAATCGGCAAACTTGAACTGATCGCGCGGGAACCGGCCATAAATCAGGATAAATTGATTTGCCAGATCAATGACACAATGACCATCGAAGGAATTAACCGTCGATTTGCTGAAATGCGGATGGATCTGTCACTGGCTGTATTCGATACTGCATGCTGCGCGTCCTGCCTGAAAACGACTGCAGCATCGGAATTGCTTTTTACTGATTTGGCAGAAAACAACTGCTGCCTGGATAAAGGATGTTTTATCAAAAAAACATTGAGCGAAATTCAGAAAATTCTGAAAGAAGAAAATCTGGTTCCAATTCGCGGCAGCAATAACAGCTGGGGCGACCCGGATTACAAATTTGCAGAAAAAATAAAAGCAAAAAGTTATTATGAATTCCAGAAGGTACGATTTGCGAAACCGACTGAAAAAGCGAATGCGATCTATGTTTCCGGAGCCGAAATCGGCAGATATGTCATTGTAACGGAATACCCCAAAAATGCAACTCCGGCCGTTGGCAATACCGGCATAACCGGAAAAAAGAAAGAACGCACCGTCGCGGAGATGGAAGAAGAACTGTTCCGCAAACGGAACAAAGCCGCGCTGATCGCTCTGATGAATTTCCTGAAAGATAAAAGCAAGTGGAATTTTGACGAATTCCTGAACCGCTTCCATGATAAGAAATCGGCAATCACCTGAGATGAAATCACGCGAGTATTTTTTGTTTCTTTGATGCAGTACGGTTATTATGGTGAATATACCAATTATTTCCGCTTCAACATCAATAAAGCGATGCTGGATGCAGAATATCTGCGAGAAGATATGTTCCGGAAATGTTTGGAGTGGACTTTTTGTAAAGTTGCCGAATTGCTGCGCGCAGAAGTCGGTTATACGCTTGATGATATCAGTAGGACAGCCGGTCCGCACATCTGCAAACTGTTTCATCTGGACTGGGAAAACGATTTCTTAAAACCCGCTGAAGATGAAATTCCTGAAACAAAAACCTTGATTGCGGCCCGCCTGAAGGAGAAAAATCAGAAATGAGTGATTTGAAACACCTTGTTCCGCCTCCACAACTGTGTATGCAGATCCCGGACGGAGATTTTTCCACGACTGCGCTGGCGTGGTTCGGAGATGTATTTTATCAGAATATTTATGTATTACCACGCGAATGTGGTGACTGCATCAAAAAAGACAGTTGTATCGCACCAGCTCCAACCCTTGAAGAAATTCTGCAGGAAATGGCAAAATATCCCCGAATTTACAATAACACTGACGTCGAGATTGACGGGAATTGTTTCATTGTTGGGGCTTTCCTGCCGAATCAGGGAAAACCGGGCAGCACTTTGACGGAACATCGGGATAACGCTGCTGCGGTCGCAGCTTTGAAACTTTATTTAAAACAGGAAGGAAACGTAAAAAAAATGAGTTACAAAGATATGGCATTCTGCCCGGCAAAAGATTGTAAAAACTGGAACTGCGATCGGAATACCGATTTTTTTCCACCGGCATCACTGATAACGGAAAACCGGTCGGTTTTGTGGGTTCATGCTTGAATGTTGTGCGAGAAAAAGTCGAAACCGAAGCGGACAATTTCTGCCCGTTTCACCAATCTGCAAAATGGACAAAAAAATGACTAACGTCGACAATGAAATAATAAGAGCGGCCAAAGAAATGACTGCTTTGGCGCTTGCAATAAGTCGCACCGCGACAGATTGTGCAGCAGCGACAAAACAATTCGCCAAAATTCTTATTGCCCGCTGGATCGATATCGAAAATCGCTATCCGGAGTTTGATATTGATGCTTGCTGGGATTGTCCTAATCGCCGTCGCCTTGACCTTACATCAAAATCAAAACATCCATGTCCGGTTTATAAAAAAACGATACGCTGTACTTTGCAACACAGCGCATTATTCAAATTTTTCAGAAAAGTGTTTTTAGATAAAAAAGGTTAAAGACATGAAACATTACAATTTTACAGAAATCAAGCAGCACGGCAGTTGCATTGACTTCGTCGAAAAGGTGCTGAATATTCCGATCACGAACGGGCGCTGTGTCGCCGCATGGCGTAACGGGGAACGGGATTCTGTCACGGTCAGTTGCGAAAAATGGTTCGATCATGGCGAAAAGATTGGCGGCGGACTGCTTGAACTTTGCGCTCGCACGAAGTTCGGCGGGACCGATTTCAGCTGCATCCAGCAAGCCCAGGAATTCCTGGGTGACTGGCTGCATCTTGCTGAAGTGAAGTTGCGCAAAAGCAGCACCGGCCGCAGTCATTACGACGAATTGCTGGGCCAAGGATACACCGAGACTGCCAGATATGAATATCGGGATCTGGATAACGCACTGATATACTTCGTTTGCCGCATGGAGCATCCGGACCAAAAAAAGGAATTCGTCCAGGGAACACCTTCACACTGGGGAATATCAGATATCACGCCGATCCTGTATAACTGGCGCGCCGTTCACGAATCAAACTGGTGCATCATCGTGGAAGGAGAAAAGGACGTTGAGACGCTGAAACGGTATGGCGTCCCGGCGACCACCAATTCCGGTGGCGCTAAAAAATGGCGGAAAGAATTCGCGGAATGCCTCCGCGGTAAACAAGTGATAATCCTCCCGGACAACGATGATACCGGCATGGAACATGCGGAACTTATCGCCAGAGATCTGACCGGGATCGTTGCCGGAATAAAAGTTGTCAAGTGTTCCACGCTGCCGAAAGGTGATGTTACCGATTACTTCGAGAAAGAAAACGGTTCCTGGGAAAAACTGGCCGAAAAGATCGCCGCTGCTCCAGAGTATGAAACGCAAACGCTGGCCCCGCTGGAAGCGGCAAAACTGGCGAATAAAAAACCGTTCCGGAATTATGATTTTGAGGAGAACAAAAAACACCCGGAAAAAATCCCGCTACAGATAAATACATTGATCGATGACATCCACACCCGCTTGCTGGGAGCACCGTTCCGGGTCGGTGAAGAACTTTTCGACCGCGATCGAACAACCGGCGAAATCTCCTATATTTACGATGCGTCGGATCTGTTTTCATGGCTGGCGCGAAAAACCGGAAAGGTGATCGACTGGGCGCGGATCGACGGCTGCGTCACCAAAAACGAATTCTATTCGGCGTTGAAATCTGAAGCGACCGCCTATTCGGCAATTTCTTTCACTCCTGATTATCCGCGCCGGGATGATGTTTTTTATACACATCCGGATATGCCGCCGCCGTCCCCGAATCACCAAACATTTGAAAAGTTTGTGGATTTCTTCAATCCGGTCGACGACATAAACCGGTCGCTGCTGGCCGCCTTCATCATGGCGCCTATATTCTATAAACCGCTGGTCGCCCGCCCGCTCTGGATCATTGACAGCCCGAACGGTCAGGGGTCGGGTAAAAGTATGATTCCGGAAATGGTCGCGCTGCTTTACGGTGAAAACATCATGGAAGGTAAACCGATCGATGTATCCGTCTACGATCTGGAACGGAATTTTCAAGAAGTTGTGAAGCGCATCATTTCCACGCGCGGCCGGAATTCCCGAATCCTGCGGTTGGATAATGTAACCGGCACGCTGCACAGTTCTAATCTGGCGATGCTGGTCACTTCCGGCAGTATTTCCGGGCGGGCGTCATACGGCCGCGGTGAAGAATCCCGGCCGAATAACCTGACCTATGTCGTAACAGTAAACGGTGCCACAGTTGACACTGATATTGCATCGCGCGCATACTACATCATGGTCGCTAAACCAAAGATGAATCCGCACTGGACCAGTGACGTGATCGGATTTATTCAGCGGAACCGGATGCAGATTTTTTCCGACATCATTGATATTATCGGCAAACATGAAATTTACGATATCCCACCGGCAACACGGATGCCGCAGTTTGAAACCGCGATACTGCAGGCCGCATGCGGTTCACCAGAACAATATCAGCGGGTAATCAGTTTTCTGCAAACCAAAAAAGAGGAAACGAACACCGATGAGGAATTGGCGCGTCGGATCGAAGAAGAATTGATCCAACATATTCTGTCCACAAAACCGCTGCTGGGGCAAGATGTTATCGATCCGCACAAAGACAGGATATTCATTCGCTCGCATGTTCTCGAAGCATGGTTCAAAAACGAGAGTTACATGGACCGGCGGCATCCGTCAGAAATCATCCGTAATATGGCCAAGACTGGCATGCTGCCCCAGGTGGATCCCAATTTGCTGCGCTGGCCGCACCATGATAGGGGCCACTTGAAACGTCGTTCCGGAATACTCTGGAACTATCGTTCCGAACAGGAAGATACCCGAGTGATCGCGCTGGCAAAAGACAAAATTGCTGTCGAGATTTTAGAAGGTTAAAAAAACTGCTCCATACTGCTCCAGTGGTGCAATCACAAAATAAAGTAAAACTATGAAAACAAGAAAACTGCTCCATACTGCTCCAACGGAGAAACGCAAAAAAAATAGTTTCTGCCGTTATTGCTCCATACTGCTCCAGTGGTGCAATCACAAAATAATCAAAATTGTTTACCGCCTGCTCCAGATTGCTCCGGGGTGTTTTCCCGGGAGGGTGGAGCAAAAAAAGGCTTTTTTTACGCTTAAAAATTGTCTTGCTCCATACTGCTCCAGATGCTCCAGGGGGGTAGAACAAAAAATAAATAGTACCATCATCACAACCCCATATATAGAGAATTGCCCCGGGTCCCCTGGTGCAACTGGTGCAGAGGTGCAAAAATGACAGCAGAAGCCTTGACCAGAATCAATACGGAAATTATTTCCGGACGAATGATGATCCCGATGCAAAATCGAGAAAAATTCGATATTGAAGCCCTTCAAGTGTTCCTGGCAATAAAAAAGCATGACGCTGTTGATCAATACACCGAAAAACTGTTGAATTATTGGAATGAGCGGAAATATTGGCTGCAACATATAGCCAACTGTCACCTTGCCCCGCCAGCATTGATCCGGCACGAAGGCGAAACCGGCGCGGAATATTTGAATCGTTGCTTCGATGCCGCAATCCAAAAAGAAGGGAGAGTGTAATATGCCATCTGCAACAACAGCAATTCATCCGTCTGGAGTACTGAAAATCGCCTTTACGGAAGAGGATCATCGATATATTGATGACTTCGGTCTGGAATATACTTCCGGAACCCGCCTGATCCACAATGCATTCGCACCGTTCGACACTGCTGCGGCGGCTGCTGCAAAATCAAAAAAGACTGGTCGACCGGCGGATGAATTCATCCAGGAGTGGAAACGATATGGCGAAGAATGCGCCACTGCCGGCACCCGAACGCATGAGAATTGCGAAAACCAAATTTTGAGGCAGTACGACAAATTATACACACCAATGGATGAAGCTGAACGGATCCGTTTCAGCGCAGCATGGCGAGAAGTGGAACAGCTCCAGCAGATCTATTCATGCATTGAACCGGAAAAGCTGGTGTTTTCCCCGCGGTTTTTGGTTGCCGGCAGTATCGATATGTTCTGCACTATCGATCAAATGCACTATGCAATTGGCGACTGGAAATTTGTCCGGAAACTGCCGAAAGAATCATTTGGCGGCCGTACTGGAATTGATCGGGCAACATTTCATATCCCTGATGCAAAATTCTGGCACTACGCGCTGCAGCTGAATATTTATCGGATGATTCTGAAGATAGAAGGTTACATTCCAATGACCGCGCAGGTAGATCTGTTTTTGAAACATTATAATTTTGATGGCTTTTTTGAACATATTGTTATACCGGATTTGTCCGCAGAAGCATTGCTACTTATTGCGGAAAATGTCACCGTCGACGGACTTGAACGAACGCCGTTTTGACCGTTGCCGGCATTATATATACAATAAATAGAAAGAAATCAACGATGGATGATATAATTCAAAGAAACTGGACATACATTGAGCGATGTGCATGTTGTAATGCGTTGCAGATCGCACGTGCTACGGGGCGGTATTCTGATATCGAGGATTTCAAGCAAGAAATATATCTGTGGATTGTCAAACGCGCGAGTGAATACAGTTCTGCAAGAGCGAAAGAAACAACGTACATATCAATGATCGTTGAGACGGGAAAAAGAAAAATACTACGCCGCTTGCGGCGTTACAAAAATCGAATGATCTATGACGCTACTCCAATTTGAAGATTTTGTAGAAAAGCCTAAAATCGATATAAACGACATTGAAGAATATATCGCGACTATAATTGACCCCAAAGCGCGAGCGATATGCAGCGCTGTTTTGCTTGATGGGGAAAAAATATACACCGTCGCATATCGCTGTAACATGTCAAGTTACCGTGTGCGGCGAATAATTCGATCAGCGATGCGTCCTATTGCCATTGAATACGGAATTGTAGATCGCCGCCCCCGCCGCCCCCCCTCACGAGGGGGAAAGGTACTTCCGGACCCCCCACCGCCGCCTGCCTCCCGGGGAAGTACTCGGGAGATAACACACACTTTCTTTCCGCGCGCCCCCGAGTGAACAAAAAATGAAAATCGACAAGAAAAAAATCGCACCGGCGGCGGTGAATTACGAAGCAAAAAAAGAAGCTGCCCGCCAGCGATCCGCTGCCGCGAGTGTCAGCGGTCGAGATATTGCGCCGCTTCCGGAAATTGCCAATTTGAAGCGTCGGGAGAAGTGCGGAAAAAGTCTTTTGAAATTCTGCGAAACTTATTTCCCGGAGATCTTTTATCTGGGGTGGTCGCCGGATCATCACGAAGTAATCACGCGCCTTGAAAAAGCAATTTTGACGGGCGGATTGTTTGCGCTGGCGATGCCGCGCGGAACCGGCAAAACGACCTTAAACGAGCGAGCGGCATTGTGGGCGGTACTGTATGGGTATCGTAAATTCGTGGTGGTGATCGGCGCCTCCGAAGATGCCGCGCTTGAACTGCTGGACACGATGAAGCGGGAACTTGAAGAAAATGAATTGCTGCTGGCCGATTTCCCTGAAGTCTGCTATCCGATTCGGAAACTTGAAGGGGTCAATAATCGTGCCGCCGGTCAGCTTCTGAATGGCATGCGGACGCAGATCTGCTGGAGCGGCAGCGAAATCACTCTGCCGACGGTTGAAGGTTCAGCGGCCAGTGGTGCGACAATCGTGACGGTCGGCATCACCGGGCGGATCCGCGGCATGAAACGGCACATTGACGGCAGGGATTGCCGCCCGGAGATGGTATTGATTGACGACCCGCAAACGCGCGAAAGTGCGGAATCTCCGGAGCAATGCAAAAAGCGGCTGCGGACAATCCAGGGGGATATATTGGGGCTTGCCGGTCCGGGGCGAAAAATTTCCGGAGTGATGCCCTGCACAGTGATCCGTCCGGGTGATATTGCTGATGAACTTCTGGATCCAGAGAAAAATCCGGAGTGGTGCGGAAAACGCCTGCAGCTGTTGAAATCGAAGCCGACGAATATGGATCTGTGGGATCAATATCGGGAAATCGCTGTCGAATCATTCCGTATCCACGGCGACATCCGCGAAGCAACGGATTTCTATCGGGCGCATCGTGCTGAAATGGATGCCGGGGCGGTGCCGAGCTGGCCGGAACGTTATAATCCGGATGAAATATCTGCAGTTCAGTTTGCAATGAATCTGTTTTTCAAAGATGAAGCGGCGTTTAATTCGGAGTACCAGAACATTCCGGAGCATGAAGAAAAAGAAGTTTCCGAGATGATAAAAGAGGAAAATATTTTGTCGCGCTTGAATAATCGCAAACGGTTGACTGTTCCGGTCCAGGCGAATAATTTGATCACCTTCATCGACGTCCAGAAAAATCTGCTTTATTATACCGTCTGCGCGTTTGCGGACAATTTCACTTGCTGGGTGATCGATTACGGCACATTCCCGGAGCAAAAACGCCTCCGCTTTGCATTGAAGCAAGCGGATCCGACGTACAGCCAACTGTTTCCCCATGCCGGTTTGGAGGGGGCCATATATTCAGCGTTGATCGCCCTGACAGATATCATTTTGGAACAGGATTTCCCACGCGATGACGACAGTATGCAGCGCGTTCAAAAAGTGATCATCGATTCCGGATGGGGATTGTCGACTGACACCGTGTATCGGGTATGCCGCGAAAGCCGGCACGCTGCATTGCTGATGCCCAGCAAAGGTATCGGCATCGGACCGGCACAGCGGCCGATCAGCGAATACCGCAAGCAGACCGGGGATAAGATCGGACACAACTGGTGGATCCCGGGAGTACGCAAACGCGGTGTGCGCTTGCTGGAATACGACACAAATTTTTGGAAATCTTTTTTTCGGGAACGGCTGTTTACTGCTCCGGGTGATCCGGGCAGTTTCAGTGTATGGGGCAGCAGCACGGAGCGGCACCGGATGTTCGCCGAACAGCTTGCCAGTGAAAGCAGCACATTTACATCCGGCCGCGGGCGCGACGTCGACGTGTGGAAACTTCCGCCGGGCAAAGAAAACCATTTTCTTGACTGCGTGGTTGGCTGCATGGTCGGCGCGTCGCTGCTTGGCTGCACGACTGAACAGGTAAAAAAAAGCAAATCGCCGGTCCGGGATCAAACGCCTAAAAAAACGACATCCAACGCCCCGAAGGTACATCGCCTAGGGAAAGTTCACCAATTGAAAAACTAAAAAATATTTTACTTTTTGAAAAAAATCTCTTTGGCGGGATAAAAAATAAATAAACGTTCAAGGAGATTTTTTATGTCTACTGAAGAAGCAAATAAAATTGCCGATTTGGCGCTGCAGCCGGCTGAATACGAAAACGACGGCGAAAAAATAAAGAATCGCAACGCAGAAGATACAATCAAACTGATGAATTATTCCAAAAAGCGCAAAGTTACGATGAAAAATGCTTTTGCGCAAATTGGCGTCGCGCAGATCACAACCCCGGGAGATTTTGAATAATGCGCAAGCCCCGTATTTTCACTTTGCAGGAGTTAACGGCGAGATTCGACGCCGCCAGTATGTCGCTGGAAGCACGCCGTCACTGGGCGGGGGCCGACAATCTTTCTGCCGATGCGGCATTGCAGCCGTCCATCCGTCGTTTGATCGTTTCTCGGAACCGTTTTGAAGCTAACAATAACGGATACATGGGCGGGATTCTGGAAACGCTGGCAGATGATACTATCGGCACCGGTCCCCGGCTGCGTTTGATGTTCGATGATCCAGATCTGGATATTTCCGCAGATACGCAGGCGGCAGGCACATTGCACCGTCGGGAACGCCGGTTCCACAAATACAGCAAATCGATCCACCTGGCATCGAAACTGCGCCTGGCACGATTGACGAAAGCCCGCGACGGTGAAGTTTTCATTCAAAAAGTTACCAATCCTGGCGTCCGCAATGAATGCAAAATCGATTTGATTCTTTTTGAGACGGAACAAGTAAGTTCCGGACTTTGCGGAGAAAACCAATCAACACATAAAAACGGTGCGCCGAAAGAGGTAGATGGAATTGTGTATGACAAATTCGGCAACCCGGAACAATATCGTTTTTACCGGGTACATCCCGGCGCATTGGGCGGCACGACCGATTCTTATCTGGTCCCGGCATACGCGGTCATCCATTATGCGCATTTGCGTCGCCCCGGACAGCATCGGGGATTGCCGGAATTGACCGCCGGATTGACCGTATTCAACGATTTGCGTCGGT
This sequence comes from Lentisphaerota bacterium, assembly GCA_015061695.1. Classification (GTDB taxonomy): domain Bacteria; phylum Verrucomicrobiota; class Lentisphaeria; order Victivallales; family Victivallaceae; genus SIG78. The sequence goes on along the minus strand of SUWA01000021.1, from coordinate 15,375 downwards.
ATGGTAATTCGGTGCTGTCCGCTGCTGAAACGGCTGCGGTGATATCTTTTCTGCTGGAAACCGATGTGATCCCAGATCCCGAAGAAGTGAATCTGGATGATGAACTTGATGACAGCGGCAAACGGATCAAACAGTTGAATTTTACGGATATCGTGCCGATGGCAAAAAATGCCGGAGTCGCCCTCCCCGAAGGCTGGAAAGGACACCAACTTAAAGCCGAACAGCCGACCAGCACATATTGTGCGTTTTCTGACGCGAAATTGAATGAAGCCGCCCGGGCGATATCTATGCCGTTCAACGTCGCAAAAGGGAATTCCAGTGGCTATAACTACGCATCTGGCCGATTGGATCATCAGGTGTATCACCGAAAAATTGCCGTCGAACGGCAGAGTATCGAGGAATTTATCCTTGATGACATTTTCGATCAATGGGAAAAACTTGATCGAGCATTTCATCCCGAAGATTACAGCGACGAATTGGAAGTCGATCACAAGTGGATGTGGGACGGATTTGAACATTGTGATCCGGCAAAAGAAGCAAACGCGCAGAGTGCGCGTCTGCAGAATGGGACGACCACGCTGGCTGAGGAATGCGCGGCGGCGGGGCGGGATTATGAGCAGATCCTTCGCCAGCGTGGTCGAGAAATGCAGCTGATGCATCGGTATGGCCTCGGAACTGAAAAACCGGAAAATTCCGGAACAAATAATACAGGAGTTATAGATAATGAAGATGAATGAAATTAATGCTGCTGCACCGAAAAAATATCTTCGCGTCGTTGCGGCATCCGGTGACATCATCGGGAACGATCTCACGCACGTTGAAGGAGTGGCGTATTCCGGCGGAGTATTTTCCCAGTGGTGGAGCAATCACCCCTGCATTACTGATCTGGCAGGATTGGATATTGCCGCGCAGATTCCTTTGTTGTATAATCATTACAACGAGCCGGGTTATCGTTTGGGAGAATTGACCGTTAAAAAAACGAATGCTGCCCTTACCGTTTCTGGCGGCATTGACCCAGATTGCGAACATGGCAAAGAGATCATTTCCGCTGGCAAAAAAATCGACTGGCAGCTTTCGCATGGTGCCGAAATCAAAGAAATTCAGGAGATTTCCGCCGGCGAAACCATCACCGTCAACGGCCGGGAATTTACCGGACCGCTGACGGTCATCACCAAAGCCGTTTTGCGCGAGATTTCCGTTGTTGCCATCGGAGCTGATGCCGATACCAGTTTGCGCATCGCAGCTGGCCTGAATATACCTAAACAAGGAGAAAAAATGAACAAAAAAACTGTTGAAGCAGGCAATCCTGCTGCCCCTGCGGATGACGCCAGTATCAAAGCTGCTGCCGATGCCGCTATCGTTGCTGAACGCACCCGCGTTTCTGCGGTGCGTGCTGCGCTGAAAGAGTTCCCGCACATGATCGACAAAGCGATCGAAGCCGGCTGGACTGAAGAATATTGCCGCGACATTGCCGCCAATGCCAAAGATGCAGTCGCCGGACTTCCCCAGAGCGGATTGAACATCATCAACAAAGATAAACCGGCGACCACCGCCGATGTGATCGAAGCTGCGCTGTGTCTGCGTGCCGGCATCAAAGAACACACCATTGAAAAAGATCTTGGTGCCGACACTCTGGAAGCTGCGTACAGCATGCGTGGTATGTCGCTGAAAGAAGCCTTGCTGGCAGCGTGCGCGCTTCGCAACATTCCGACCGGTGCCACGCTCGATCGCAGCGTCATCCGTGCCGGCATGGCGGATACCAATCTTCCCGGCATCATGTCCAATGTAGCGAACAAAGCGATGCTGCAGGAATTCGCGAACTATGAAAGCATCGCGCAGAAACTTTGCACCCCCGGCGATCTTGCCGACTACAAAGAATCCCAGCGCATCCGTTTGACCGACATCGGCAATCTCGAAGAAGTGGCACTGGGCGGTCCCGTCAAAGAAACTGACGTAAAAGATGAAGTTGCCGTCAACCAGGCAAAGCGTTATGCCAAACTGTTCTGGCTGGATGAAATGCTTATCACCAACGATGACCTGGGCGCCTTCCTGAAACTTCCGAAACTTTTCGGAGCTCGAGCGATCCGTCTGATCGATCAGGTGTTCCACAAACGTTTGATGAGCAATCCGGAATTCAACGGCAAATCCCTTTTCGATGCCTCCCGGAAAAACCTTTTGACCGGCACCGGTTATGCGTTCGGCATTGAAGGCCTGAAAGCTGCCCGGAAACTGCTTTTGAACCAGACCGATCAGGATGGCGAACCGATTGCCGTTGCTCCGAAATATCTGCTGGTCCCGACCTCCCTGGAAGCTGAAGCCCAGGAACTGGTTCTTTCTGCGCTCCAGATCACCGGCGAATCCAAAACCAAAGGCGCGACCAACATCGTGTCCAAGTGGGGCATGGAAGTTGTTGCTTCTCCGTATCTGGAGAATGAAAAGTATGAAAACAACTCCACCACCGGATATTATCTGTTCGCTGATCCCAGCGTGGCCGATACTTTCGAAATTGGTTATCTCCAGGGCCGCCGCACTCCGACCGTCGAAATGGGCGCGTTCGATATGACGCATTTTGGTGTTGCGTATCGCACTCGGTTCGATTTTGGTATCCGCGAGCAGGAATATCGCACGATGGTAAAAGTGACTGGCGTTGCATAATGTCGATTTTCGAAAAAGGTGAAAAAATGCTGCGCGCAGCGTATCAGTTTGCTGCGCGTAACATCGATTATCGACGAGGCGAGACTTTTTTGGTTCATCTCCCGGCAAAATTAGGGAAAACGATTTTCCGATATCAGAATTCATCTGGAATCACTGTCCGTGAAGAGCAGAGAGACTTCATTTTGCGTAGTGAAGATCTTAATATCGAGCCAATGACTGGCGATGAAATTGTGTTCGACGGTGAAATTTTCGTTGTGTGTGCCCCAAATAAGGAGCCGTGCTGGAGATGGCATACTCGGCGAAATTCGGAAATTCGAATTCATACTAAAAGTGTTGGGCGTGAGTAATTTTTTCCTTTCTGGAGGTAAGTATGAGCTCTTTAGTGTTGGATGTGGCAGATGCCATAACGGCCAAATTGAACGGCCAAACGATTGCAGGCGAAATATTGACTGTTAATCGTGCTCTTGTCGTTGACGACAAAATCATGACAAGCCGCGAATTGAGAATTGTCGCCGTTCCAATGCGTATAGAAGGAAGTATGGCCAGCCGCAAAACGCGAGAGCTCATTATTACCGTTGAACTGGGGATTGCAAAGCGCTGCACAAAAGACGAGATGGCGCACATGCTGGAATTGTCAGAAGCGATTGGCGAATATCTTGATGGAGGGACCATATTGAACGGGAACGGTCGCATAATTGCCGTTGAATATTCGCCTATTTATGACGCGGGAATTTTTTTGCAATACGGCTGTTTTTTTTCAATTGTTTCAATAACGGTGAAGGTGTTCAAATGATGAACTCTTGCCATTTTGAGACGCAGCGGCTGCAACACATTGTCGCCGCCGCGAACAAACGTGCGATGTATCGCGCAGCGGGCTTGATGATGAGAATCGCGCGCAGAAAAATTCATTATCGCAGTTACCGGATCGCGTCTGCTGCGGGAATGCCGCCGTACAAGCATTCTAAAGGTGCAAATGACTTTGGGAAAAGCATCCAGTTTGCTGTTGATCCTGCAGGAACGACTGCGGTGATTGGTCCGGCGCGCACTTATTCAATCCCGCGAAATATCTCTGGACCGGTGCCCCATACTCTTGAATTCGGAGGTATTACTCGCCCCGGCAAAAATTCGTTGTGGTATCAAAAGAATGCTCCGGACATGCGCACCGAAAGTGCGTTGGCTCAATTTTTCCGCGCACAGCCATATGCTCCTTTGTTTATGGGTACAAACGCGGGGCAAGTCGCGCAGGCATCCGGATCGACTCGTTTGCGCAAAAAGCGCGCACCGAATTTCTCTCGCAGTGCAACTGGCCAATATCGAATTGTCTATTATTTGCCTGTTAAAATGCGCTCTGATCGACAAGCTCGAAAAGTTGCAAAAAATGTAAAAAAATATTTTGGCTATCCCACGACAACGGCGGGACGAGTAGCACCTCGTCCATATATGGGGCCGACGCTGTCACAAGGAAAAAGCAAAGTTTTATCGTTTTGGAAAAATGTAATTTAGGAGGAAGGTTATGAAAAAAATCGGTTTTGAATGCAAAATGTTTCGCGGACCGGCGGGGGAAAAACCGACCACGGAAGTGAAAGAAGTCACGAGCGTGACTGTTACTTTTGAAAAGTCGCAGATCGACTTGACGTCGCGCTCTTCTGCCGGGTGGAAAGTGTACAAAGGCGGCTTGAAAGATCTTGGTGTTGAATTCTCCCTTTTTTACGATCCCGAGGATGAGAACTTCAAAGCATTTCAGGCATCTTACTTCGACGGCACTCCCCTTGCTGTATTCATTGCGGACGATGAAGGCAACGGTGTCGACGGAGATTTCGAGGTCATGAATTTTTCGCAGCCCCAGGAGCTCGAAGAAGGCGTCAAGGTGTCGGTGACGTTGAAGCCGACGATGGCTGGCCAGGACGGCCGTGTCCCTGCGTGGGTTGTCGCATCCAAAGATGCTTGAACCTAAAGTGGGCAGTAAGGGGCGGGAATACCGCTCCTTTTTTAAACAGAAAGGGAAAATATGAAAATTTTTAAAATGCAGTGCGGCCTTGATCTTGAGCTGCGGATTAATATCGGCAGTATTATGGTTGTGCGCTCGCGAGTTCGCCGGCGGAACGGTGAACCTCTTGATTTGATGCGAATAATCGACGTCGCGGATCCGCGCGATCCGGAACATGCGAAAATGGACCTGCTCGAAGAGATCACCGGCGATGTACTTTTGCTGGTCGAAATTCTCTACTCATTGTTCAAAGCTCAGCTCGACAGCAAGAAGATTTCTGAGGAAGATTTCTACACCATGATTTCAGGTGAAGACATCGAAAACGTGGTAGATCTGCTGATGGTAGAGCTTATTGATTTTTTCCCCGCGGCGAAGCAGCGCGTCCTTCGCAAAATCTGGGACACGGTAACGATGATGCAGGCGCGCGCCAAGAAAATGCTGGACGAAGTAATCGATACGCCGGAATTCGACGCAAGAATCCAAAATGTACTGGATGGTCTCTTTGTTGGAGATCCGCAGGAATCCTTGGAGTTGTCCCGACAGAATTGACACTGCGTGAATTGGTTGAGATGGCAGAGGAACGAGAGTCGACTGCATGGTGGCATACGGCGACCTTATTGGCGTTGATCCAGAATTGTTTGACCACGGGCAGTGCCGCGGTGTCAGCTGCTGATTTTCATCCGTTTGAATCTTCCAAAAGAGACTCCGTAATCAACTGTGGCAAAGATTTGACAATGCTTCGCAATATTTTGTGTTCGTAAAAAAAATAAAAATGCCGGGGTACTCCGGCATTTTTATTTTTTTGTTTTGCCATGGTGGGATAAAAAATAAATAAAAACAAGGAAGGAAGGGAAAGAAAAAGATGAGTATTGGAGCAGTGCGTGCCGGCGAGGCATTCGTGGAATTAACTACTCGCGATTCGAATTTGCGGAAAGGCTTGCAAAACGCCGAAATTCGCTTGAAAGCGTTCGCGGTGGCCAGCAGTGAAATCGGTCGCGACATTTTGGCATTCACAACAGCATCTGCTGCTACGATCGCGTTATCTTTTAGAATTTTTAAGAATTTCGATACTCAAATGCGCATGGTCAAGGCCGTCACGCAAGCAACAGGTAAGGAATTCGAGATGTTGAGTCGACGCGCTCGCGAAATCGGTGCCGCCACATCCTTCACCGCCCAGGAAGTTGCTCTTGCTATGACCGCCCTCGGACGCATGGGGTTGAGACCGCGCGAAATTGACGAGGCAATTGATTCTGTGATGAATCTGTCTCGCGCGACCGGGACAGATCTGGCTGAAGCTGCGGATATCGCCGCCAACAGCCTGCGAATTTTCGGTCTCCAAGCTAATCAGATGTCAATGGTCGCGGACTTTTTAACGGCAACGGCAAACGGTAGTGCTCAGACGTTGACCGATCTTTTTGAGGCGTTAAAAATCGTCGGTCCCCAGGCACGCATAGCTGGGGAGACTATCGCAGATACCGCCGCGGCTCTCGGAGTTATGGCCAATATGGGCATCAAGGGGTCGCTGGCTGGAACTGCGTTGAGAAAGGCATATTTGCAGTTCGCTGATCCAAAAATACAAAACTTCTTGAGAGATTACAACGTGGCAACTGTCACGGCGACCGGCAATCTGCGTAAGATGCGCGACATAATGATTGATCTGACGCGTGCGATGTCAACGATGGGATCTGCGGAAAAACTGGCGTTCGCTAAACAAGTATTCGATTTGCGAGGAATGACCGGAGGGTTGGTGATCACGGCAGACACCGCGGCGTTAGATGAATTCATCGAAAAATTGTCAAATTGTCAGGACATCGCAAAAAAAACCCGCGAAGAAATGGAATCCGGGGCCGGCGGTGCATGGGACAAATTGTTATCTGCACTTCAAGAGACGGGAATATCTATCGGTGCAATTATATCAAAGGCGTTGATTCCACTGTTGAATTGCTTGACCAGTGTATTGGTCAAAGTGAACGAATGGATCCAAGAGAATTCGGCATTAATATCTGTCCTGGGCGGAGTGGTCGCAGCTCTTCTTGTTATCGGTACCACATTGGTCACGGTTGGAGTTAGTATCAAGGCGTTCACTGCCATTTGCGCATTCGCCAAGATAGGATTGGCGGCATTTACCGTGGCGACGACAGCGGGCACTTCTGCATTAACGACGTTCGGAATAGCGCTGAAGGCTTTTCTGGCGACAAATCCTGCTGGATGGGCACTCCTGGCTGCCAGCGCGATCGCAACGCTTGTTGTTGCGTTCAGCGACTTCAGCGACGTTATCGATGACACAAATAATAAATTAGCAGATCTGTACGAACAACGTCAAAAAGAGCGAACAATTGATTATGACAAGGCATTGCGGCTGAAAAATCTGTCTGAAAAACAGCATCTAAATAACGCCGAAATGGTTGAAGCTCGCCGTTTGACTACGGATCTTGAGCAGAAATATGGATCGCTGGGAATTGTATTCAACGAGACTGCCAAAAGCATTGGGAACATGGCTGATGCGTTGGAGCAGCTGCAGAGATTGCAACGTGCTTTCGAACTTGAAGATATAAAAAATGCAATCGCCGAAAAGCAAAAAAACATCGGCATTGCGCAGGGATACAACGACGAAATGCGTCCCTGGAGTTTTAAGTCGGTAATGAGCTTAGGACTGATTCATGTCCCATTGTTTGGAGGGAAATCAGAGGCTGAAGAAGTCATCACCACTAACAACGCATATATCGCAGAGAGAAATAAAGAAATAGAGCGATTGCAGGCCAGACAGAGAATTCTGGAACGGCCAATGCCACAGCATTATCAGCCGGGAAAAGAAGGGAGCATCGATTCAGACTTGATAACATTTCAGGAATTTCTGGAGGCACAGGAAAAGGTTGTGGCCATTGAAAAAAAGATGCACGCTGAAAACTTGTCGCCGTTGGAAAAAGAGATCAAGGCAGCGGAAACGGCAAATGCGAATTACAAAGATTTGCTTAATACTATGTTGCGCTACAAAAAAAACAAAGAAACGTTGTTGAAAAAAAACAATGCCCCCGAAGCTGAACGTGCGCAATTGGCCGCAGAAATAGAACAACTTCAGCGCAAAATCGCTTTCGCAGATCAATATATCGCGAAGCAGCGCGAATTAATCACCGGCAGATATCGAGAGAAAGATTCGACGGATTACAAAGAATTGTCTGATCGAGCTGCGGGGATCGCGAAAACATGGGTGCGAGATTCATCACTCGCAAAAGAATTGGCCGAAGTCAATCAGGCTCTGACGGAGTATAAAAAAATATTGGCGCAAATGCAAGATTTTCAAAAAAAACGCCGCGCGCAAACGAATGATCCTGTCGAGACAGCGATCATTGATAGCGAATTGGCGACAATTAATCGCCGAATCGTCGCGGCGGAAACACTGGCGGAGAATCAGCGCCAGCGAATCCACGTGAAATTCAATAAAAAAAGGCTTGAGGAGGAACGCGAATTTCTTGCTCAACGCGCGCAATTGTCAGATTTGGAAAATCAATTGCTGCGAAAAGAGCTCACGCCATTGCAAAAAGAGCTAAAAGAGATCGATTCGCTCAATGAATCCTATAAAAATCTGTTGAAAACGATGATGCGCATTCGGGAAGAAAGATTATCCGACAGCACTATATCGCCAAAAGAGACAATGCGAATTAAGAAACAAATAGCGGAATTGCGCGAAAAATTGGCAAACGCCGACATGCTTGCTGGTAAGGCGGCAAAGGCAGCCGAGACAATGCATAAGGAGCGTGAAAAAAAAGAACGCGATGCCGAAACAATGCATAAGGAGCGTGAAAAAAAAGAACGCGATGTTGAGAAACATCGCGTATTAGGGGAGATCACGGCAGATGTAGGTGTACTTGTTGCCTTCGACAAGTCTCAAGCCCAAGAAGCATTTCAGAAAAAGCTGGAAAAAGAAATATCCAATTTGTTTGAGATAGATCCAAATGCTGGGCGTCGCAGCATTCAAAATATCATGTCGATGTATCAGGGAGCAGCAGCAGCAGCTCGACGTGAACATGCGCGTCTTGTGGCAGATGCGCGCATCCCTGATCAAGATGATGTGATTCGATATACTAACGTAGAAAGAAAAAATATTGCCGCCGCGTTTGAAAAAATTCGCAACGCAACAGAAATGTTCGATTTCTGGCGGTCTCAACTGGCTGAACGTCGCGATGCAGTCGCGGAAAAAACACAATCAAGTGCTACAGGAAGTTGGGTTGCCAAACATCTCCGCTCCATGTTGGGGGGGGATCGCACAGCGGCGGATCGCACTGCTGTCGCGACGGAAAAACAAAATAGATTGACCGAGAAAACGAACAAAAAAATTGACCACTTGTTGCATGCCATGCAGCAAACGGAAATAACATATGGAGAATGATGATATGTCAGATATAGTAATTGTTCCTGCCTACGATCAGCAGACGACTTCAATCAACGCAGACGGATCTTTCCGCGCCTTCTCCGAAGTATTCATTGTTGAAGGGGTCGCTGACGAAGTCGAGGCGATGCGCGAATTGATAGATGTTGCGCCGTCCGAGAAACACGGCCTGCCATTATCATATCTTGAGATCGATGCTCGAGAACGCGAAGATATCTATCGAGTTAGTGTCGTTTATGAATCCAACGCAAACGAAGAAAACCAATCAAATGACGATGCGAGCGACGAAGAGCCGCGTATTTCATTTGATTGCGGTGGTGGAACCAGACACGTCGAAAATTCTCTTAACCAACAGCATATCTACGGAGATCGTGACGCGGGGGGGTTGGTGAATTGGAACGGCAAAACCGGCGCCGAGTTCGATGTACGCGGAGTGGAGGTCCCCGCAGCACAACTGCAGGAAACGTACACAAAAACGATGAAACTTGCCGATCTATCTACAGGATTCAAGCGAAAAGTCGCCAGTTTGGTAGGGAAGGTTAACGCCCAGAATTTCCACGGTTGGGAGCCAGGTGAAGTGCTTTTTCTTGGTTGCTCTTTTGCAGGGGAAAATAAAAAATCCGCGACCGTAGAGGTCTCGTTTAATTTTTCAATACAATTGAACGAAAAAAATGTCACCGTTGCTGGACAGACATTTTCAAAAAAGGGATTTGAATATGTTTGGGTAATTACTCAACCCGTTCTTGTTTCTGGCCGCCCCAAAGCAACTGTTACCGACATCTACGTTGATCAGGTCGTTGGATACGCTAATTTCGCGGAATTGGGGGTCTAAATGGGATATCCTGACGTGCGCGCGGGTGAATCGTTTCGCCCATCTGCGTCGCTCGAAAATAAGGTGCGGCACTTCTTCAATGGCCTTGACGGGTTTCGCGTTTCAGCAGCGATTCCGCCGCATGTGTCGACGCGACTGACAGTATACAATAGCACCGCTAACACGATTGCATCCGGATCTGCGGTTAATTTTCCTGAATCTACAGACTTCGGCGAACTTGAAGATAATATCATCCCTTGCGCTCCTGTTACAGATGTATCTAAGGCGTGGGGCATCGTGCAGTCTGACCTTGGGTCAAACGACGTTGGCAGCTGTATTGTCACAGGGCCAGTAAAAGTCAAAATCAGCGGTTCTGATGGCGATTACGTCCTGCCGGATATAAGCACTCCCGGAGTATTTCTTGCAAGCTCTAATGGTGGCGTTCCTATTGTTTTTCGGCATGGAGCAGAAGCAATTATTAATTTGGGAGGCGGTTCTGGCGGCGCAACGGCGCATCAGTTCAAGGTGATCGATTCCAGCACTACAGATGCCGAAGGAAATATCACACAACACAAAGTATCTGTTGTCAACGGTCATGATTCTGCGCTTACTTCTGCCGGAGTTATCAACGGCATAGCTTACAATCGGACAGATTTGACACTGTCTGCGTCTGGCACATACTACGTTTACGCGATCGGCGGTGCTATCTACGCTCTTAACCACACTTACGCAAGTGACCTGTTCCCGGCAGTGCTGTTAGCGACAGTTGAGGTTGTTGACGGACGGTTGGAAATCACACAAGAGAGCTTCGCTGACAATATCGTTGTGCCAATAGTAGCACGAACAGTCGGCAGCACTACGCTGGAATACGAAATTTCCATAGCAGATTATGTTTTGTCAGTGACATACTACGTCGTCGCAAAGGCGAATCTTAACAGCACTACGGTGTCTATGGAAAAATCAGCAATCCCTATCAGTGAAAATGGCAGTTTGTATGCGTATATTGAAAAAACCGTGGTAGAACCTGACGAAGTTCCTGTTGGTGGCTTTACATTTGAGTATGATGGGACATTCAGCTTCAATAGAAAGGTGCTTGGTTATCGTTTGTCAGATACAGAGTTTCGGATTACTGAACGTACTACGGACACCTACTTTTTCACATTCACGCGGATATACTTGAACGCTACGGAGGCTGGAGAATGAGTACGCAGACACTGTACTATAAACACCAAGATAGCGTAGCAGTTGATGAAGTTGGTAACTTTGTCACTGACACAGTTGGGAATATTGTAAGTCCGATACCTCCGATTGTTATAAGTCCGTATGCAGGCTTTACTGTTAACGGCACACAGGAAAAGAGCTGCTGGCACGGCACTATAGCGTATGATGGTTTTACATATGATTGGAGTGGTTGCACTGATAATACAGACGACAATCCTGTTAGAATAGAAACAGATGGTTTTCTTTTGCGTTTTGTACATAGCGGAGCGACCGGATTCGCTGCTGTTACAAATTTACGCAATCTGTCAAAAAACTACAGCACGCTGACTGTTAAAGTATATGCTGGAAATAACCATGACCCGAAGATATACAAAGGTAAAGAAACAGAAGAAGGTACGGAGTACTATACGATGTACAATGCTACCGGACACGGAGTATTGGTAAATTGGGGAGAACAGGTAATATTCGCAACCACATATCATTGCCCCGGAGGAGACTACCTCGTGGGATCTGTAACTATAGATTTTACGGAATTATCTGTGACTATCGACACTGATGGTGTAGGTGGAGATACTTCTGAATTTCCTTGCGGTGAAACATGGTTTGAACCTAAAGACCCAGACGAAAAATATATAACGGTCTATGCTCCTAATGCGTGGTGTTCTCCCAATCGAACTGTATACACTGAAACGTCAAAAATTACAGTCGGCTGTCGTGTGTGGGGGAAAAATCAGAATACAATAAAAGTCCCGAATGATCTTGATGAGGAATCTGCGAAGGATGCGGCTGCACTGGCTTTTGTTTATTCCGTAGAGCATCACGATTACATGATTAGCGATGACGGAACCGTTTTCTGGGAGGATACCACCTATGAACCGGAAAGTGTAACGGAAATTGAAGTTTGGAAACTTTACGATGGAGTCACCGATAAAAGTTTATGGGCTGAAAACTCTAATGGAGCTACCGGCAGAGTCTGGGAAACTGCATCACCAAATCAGCTGGTTGCTCTGCCAGACCAGCGTAAATACGCAGCCAGAGGAACGCATGTAGCGAACAACATAGAAGCGAGTGATTATCCGTATATTATCGGAACTCCACACAAGACGTCACCATGGGGGATTTACACAAGCTACACGGTTGAGTCTCCTGAATATTTAACCTGCCAACATTACCCAAACGGTCCAGACAATGCGCCAGCAACTGTTAAATGCGAAAGACAATTCGTCAACCTTACTCGCGGTGATTACACGCTACGTTGCTGTTTTAACGCATCGGCATGGGTAGGACTTTTTGAAGGGATATATGGGTCTTTCGATATGTATGTGATAAGCGTGGGAGTAGTGCATCTTAACGCTAACGGTGAATGTGCAGCCAACCCCGAAAACAAAATGTCGCAAGATGACGCAATAGAGTACACTGGTGGACAAATAGGGGAAGTGCGTGGAGTAACCAACGCCACTAAACCCGGGACACTGCAAACAATTTCAGCGTACGGGATAGGTGATGGAATCTATCGCCGAACTGGAGAAAGAGGCTACGTTTACGAATTTGTCCGGAAATGGGTGATTTCGCCCTGCCATACCGGAGAGGTAACAGCGGTTTATACCGGAAGCGAAGCCGGGAAGTACTATCTTTCGGAAAGCGATGCCACCAGCAAAAGCAATGCGCTCGATATTGCCGAACGAGGCAATAATGTATACAGCTTCACTGCTGGCGAAATAACATATTTCCGTGCTTCCGCGCCTATTGACGACGAAAATACGGAAATGGATATGGAGGAGTTTGAATAATTATGGCGTGCAGTTGCCATGGAAAAGATAAAGTAAGGACAGTGAAAACACTTCCAACAGACCAGTGTACTCTCTGTGCCCATAAGCACATGGATGACGCGTTGAGTCTATTCCGAGAAATTCCATATGAACGCATTAATCGTAGAGTTGTAGTAGGATTCGTGCGAGATGCTATGCGACATCTGCAGATTGACCATCGTGACGTAGCACTGGAATTACGGGATTTAGCTATTGCTATTGACGAGGTACGTGATGCAGAATATCCAACAGGAATAATCACCGAGATTGAAAGGCTCGCCGATAAGTGCGATGAGCTATTTATCGCTGATAATCCATTGATAATCGACAGATTGAATAACTTGAATAAGGAAACATGAAATGCAAAAAATAATAATTTACATTTCAGCGGCAGAAACCGTTGGCATCGTTCGCGATGCCGCCAACGCTAAAAACATCGCACCTCCCGTATTGATTCGTGGTGTTGCGACCTGCCTGAAATTACGTCTGTTCGCGAATAAAAATTCGCTGACACCTTACGATATCGCAGACTTGACCGATATTGCAACGTGGGATTTTGTTTTCGATCACGATTTCGTTGAAACAACGACCTGTGTCTTGAAAGCCGAGGCGGAACACATCGCCGTCGCAACAATTACCGAAAATGATGAAGATGGGACCGAGCGAAATTTTACAGAAATTACAATTCCCATCCCAGTAATGAATACTGTTGAGCTCGCCAACTGGCTCGGCACCCAAAAAAGCAAAACTGGCTTGATCGGAGAATTGGTCGGATACTCAGCTGACGGCGTCGCTACGTTTATTTTGCAAATTGAAAATTTCACAATTCGCAATCGACTTACTCATGCTGGCGATCCGACAGAGATACCTGATGTTGGGCTCGCGCAAATCAACACGATGATTGATCAGCGCCTGGACGAACGGATTGGAGATGTCGAAGATGTACTCGCAGGAATATGAAACAGCTTTCCAGTTCAGTGCGAACAGCAAAAGTTGGCATACGCAGAGAGAAAAAACTGACGTTTTTTTTCGCTTTTGCATAGTGGGAGAAACTATTTGGAGCGAAGCTTTTTTATGGCAGAACATTTAAACGCGATCATGCGTTTCGTCGAAATTCTTGTATTGGGGAGCGGAATCATCATCACCATTTGGAAGATTTTCCGCGCAGGGATCAGGCAGACGCAGGATCATTTCAATACCAATATGAGCGCTCTTGTGAGTGGGCAAAAAAAAATAACTCGCGAAATGGAGCTGATCAACCGGCGGTACAAAAAAGATTTGAGGTTCATCAAAAGAGAGCTGCGGCGCAGAGTTCGAATTGAAGTGTGTGAACAGCTGCGCGCGCAATGCGCACAATACAGGAAGGAACATTTGAATGACAAAAAAAATATTCATTGCGATGATGCTTTGCGTGATTGCGGGATGCCAGAATGTCAACAAGCAAATTGCGGATAGCGCATCGCAAAAAAACATCAACATGGACGGATTTCTGTCTTTGGGAGAAATCGAAACCTCCAATGCAGACACTGGTACACCGCAGGGGCGTTTCATCGTGGGACGCTTGACTTATCGCTCCCGAAAAGTCGGCATTCCTGCAGATCAAAAGGTGCCAACGACAGGGTACTTTCGAGCTGTTGAGACAGAATCTTTGCTTGGATCCAAAGAAAAAATTATTGAGTATGATTTCACTGCCGGCAGTGATGCAGAAGCAGCGAAGGCCCTGGAAGTGTTGGAACAAAAACGCAAAAACGCCCAAGATAAAATCATGCTGACTTCTCCTTGATTTTTTTGCCGATATCGATCGCCACAATGCAGGTTATGTTTAGGTGGCGACTGCTCCACCATTTACAAATTCTCAAGAGTTCAGTCGTTTATGATTGAACTCTTTGTTTTTATAGTGATTTGTGGCTGTACCGCAATGGATTACAGCAAATTCTTTCCGATACTATTCTCCCCATAGAGAACGACATAGGCTCTCAAAAGCGTGTTTTTGAATAGAAATCTCTGGAAATTCTCTGTTATGTAAAGGTCGGCGACCTTTATTCGTAGCTTTTTATGTAAAGCTTTACGGGAAAGCATCTTCCACCCTCGGTGTCAACTGCGGCATGTCTACCGGGCGTAACGGAGTAATTGAGCAAAAGGAAGCTACTCCGCAAATCAGCACACAGGCAACTGTTCGCCGTCTGCTCCCTGTTGAGTGCGAGCGACTGATGGGCTTCCCCGATAACCACACACGGATCGCTTGGAAGGGCAAATCCGAAGAAGACTGTCCAGATGCTCCCCGGTACAAAGCGTGTGGAAACAGCATGGCAGTCAACTGCATGATGTGGTTGGGAGAACGGATTGACGCAGTGGAAAAAACTGTAATTCATATTTCAAACCATAACAACGGAGGTTCAGTTGAGCGAAGAGAAAACTTGTCAGCAGGAAAAAGCAATCAGGAATCTGAAAAGGAAGATTCGCAGAATGCAACGGTCGTTTGCCGCAATTGAGTGTGCCGTCATCC
>SUWA01000020.1 GCA_015061695.1 Lentisphaerota bacterium | reverse complement strand
GAGCGAAGCAATCGCGCGAGCGTGGCGCGGCGTTCCGCCGCGCCGGGCGACACCAGTCGCCGGTCTACAATCCCGCACTCGGAGCGCAAGCGGTCTGGCCGGAGGCCGCCCGCGAGCGTGGCGCGGCTTCGCCGCGCCGGTCGGCCGCCCCAGCGGCCGACACACCCCGCCCGCTAACCGACTGTTTTTGCGAAATAGCGCGGATGCATCACGAGTTTTGCAAGGAGCGAACGAGGGAGTGTACGACTGTACTCGACCGAGTGAGCGACGCCAGCAAGGCTCGTGAGGCGCCGCGATATGAAGCAAAAAAAAATGGCATCCCCACAGGGATTCGAACCCTGGTTGCCGGGATGAAAACCCGGTGTCCTAGGCCTCTAGACGATAGGGACGCAATAAGCAACATTTCGTTGTCTTGCTTATAAGATACAACAAATTTTTTAAAATGCAAATTAAAAATGATAAAAAAACAGTTTTTTTCTGATTTCAGCAGTAGAATTCTTGAAATATTGCCAGATATAATGTAAATTATCAAACTGTGAAATATTTTATATATAAAGTATAG
Source organism: Lentisphaerota bacterium (assembly GCA_015061695.1). GTDB lineage: Bacteria > Verrucomicrobiota > Lentisphaeria > Victivallales > Victivallaceae > SIG78. The sequence continues at coordinate 35,436 of SUWA01000020.1, read as the reverse complement.
GAACGATTTTTTTTGCGGAGAAAAAAATGGATTTGTATAGCAGTTTGATGAATTCGGCCGTATTGCAACGCAATGCCAACAATGTTTCGGATCACTCATTCCAAGGCACATGCAGTAAAAACGGGAAAGTGTATTTGACAGTGCAAAACGCCAACGGTGTAGTCCCCGGCTTTGAAAAAGCGGTCATCGGAAATGCCGAAAAAGGCAAAGTGAGCGGAAAAATCAGCGGCTTGCCAGTGGGAGGACCTTATGAATTGACCTTGAGTATCGGCGAAAAAAACGCAGAAAAATGCGTGATAAAAGACGTGCTGGTGGGCGATTTGTGGATTCTGGCCGGCCAAAGTAATATGGCCGACAGCGGCTATATGCCCTCCTGCTCGCAGCCGGAAGCAAATGTACACGCTTTTTATATGACCAACGAGTGGGGAATCGCTAAAGATCCGCTGCACGATGTAATGCACGCAGTTGCCCCGGTACACGGGGGGAATCCCAATAACCCCTATACAGTGCGATTGCGCGGAACCGGCCCCGGACTGCCGTTCGGGATCGACATGTATAAAGCTACCGGTGTTCCGCAAGGCCTGATCGCCTGCGCCCACGGGGGTACATCGCTGGCGCAGTGGAGTCCGGCATTGAAAAATAAGGGTGGTTACTCACTGTACGGAGCTTTTTACGAACGTATGCAGAATCTGGGCGGCCGGGCGGCCGGCTTGCTGTGGTATCAGGGCTGTAACGATACCGGAAATCCGGAAACAGTCAAGAAATATGAACAGACCACCCGGAAACTTTTTGCGGCCTTCCGGCGCGATTGCCATAACCCTGATATGCCGATCGTACTGGGGCAGCTGGGGTCATTTGTGATTTCCGAGGGCGATACCAACACATCGGAATCGTGGCTGAAAGTGCGCCAGGCCCAATACCATATTGGTCAGACCCTCAAAAATACCGCTTGCGTGCCGGCGATCGACCTGCCGCTGGATGACTCGATCCACCTCTCCAACCAGGGGGTTACACTGATGGGCCGCCGGATGGCCGAAGCCATGCAATATTTGCGCAAAGATACCGCCGCCGCCCCGCAGATCATGTTCAAAGAAGCAACCTGCCTGGCAGATAAAGTAACCAATAACGCGATCATCAAAGTCAAATTCGGTAACGTGCAGGGCCAACTGACCGCGCCGGGTCTGGCTTGCGGCTTTTGCGTGGTGGATAAGAATGATAATTTCATCAGCGAAGCGATCAACGTCCGGCTGGATGGCGACTGCGCATACGTTCAAACCCGTGTATCATACCTGATTTTCAGCAGCAGTTTCAAGATTGCTTACGGCGGGACATTGCAGCCGCACGCCAATATTACCGACGAAGCGGGCCGCTCGCTGCCGTGCTTTGCCGGTAAAGTGCGCAGCAGAAAAACCAATATTTCGGAAATATTGCAGGATGCCTTGATCAGCGAAGCGATCTATTGCGATGACTCGTTTGAAGCCTTGCAACAGCCCGAAGCGCTGGATAAAGTCAAATTTATGCCGGCTAAATTCAACCAGTTCTACCTGCCTTGCCCGCGCGAAGCCGGCGAACTGGATAAAGCACACAAAGTCTATTGCTATAAATTCCGGCTGCGGCTGCAGGAAGATATGGAGCTGAAAATGCTGTTCGGCGCAGACGCTGCATTTGTTATCCATCTGGACGGCAAAGAGTTTACCCGAGTATGCACTACCAACCCGGTGATCCTCGACGAATTCAAATTCCCGCTGCAATTGAGCGCCGGAGAACATGAATTTGTCTGTACATTTTCGTCCAATTCGGGCTGCGGTTGGGGCATCTGCTGCCGCTTTATGCGGATGGATGGCAAAGTTGTGCCTGAATTTGTGCCGGTTGAAGAATTAGCTTAAACTCAAAGGGGGAGCTTGTTATGGAAGAAGAAAAGAAAGAAATCAGGAGCGAAATGCCGGAAGTTCAGCCCGCCGCCCCGGCAGAACAGGATCAGGCCGCCGGAAAAGCTCCGGAACCCCAAGCTGCTGACCGGCCGGAAAAAACCGCGACGCCGGAAAAACCGGAAAAAACCGGAAAAAAAGCTGTATCCAAACTCGGCAGAATATTCTTTAAGACGCTGAAAATCATGCTTTATACACTGATCGGTCTGCTGCTGCTGCTCATTGCCGCCATTGTAACCGTGTACGTTATGCGCGACAGCATCATCAGCAGTGCCATCAAACATGTCGGCAGCAAGATGCTTGATACCAAGGTCGATGTTAAAGAGTTCAAAAGCAAACCCTTTGCCGGCGAAGTCCACGTGGGCGATTTTACCATTGCCAACCCCAAAGGTTTCAATGCAGGCAATGTCATTGAAGTAAAAAATTTTGATGTCAAAGTCGATCCGAAATCAGTCTTGAGCGATGAAATCGTGATCGAATACATGGAACTTTCCGGCGTGAACGCACTGGCCGAGTACGATATTGTCGAAAACCGGATCAACATGCACGTTCTGCTGAACAACGTCAAACGCTCGCTGGGCAAAGAGCCGCAGCCTTTGATCGTGATCAATACCCCCTCGTGGATGAAAAAGGAAAATATCCTTAACTGGTTTGAAAGTTCTCCGGAAAAGCCAGCAGACAAAAGCGCAGAAACCCAACCCTCTGCACCGGAAAAATCCGCTCAAGCCGATGCTCCGGCCGAATCCCCGGACCAAGTGGCTGCTGAAGCAGAAAACAGCGAGGCCGAGCCGGAAGCTCAAGCCGCCGCCAAGAAGAAAATATTGATCAAAAAACTGGTACTCAAAGATATACAATTCACGTTCCGTTCCACCTTGTTCAATATCGAAGTGCCGGTGCCTTTGCTGGATATGACGTTTGAAAATCTGGGCAACGTGCATAACGCCGGTGAACTTACCGAGTTGATCCTGACCCAGCTGCTGGATAATATCCTCGTTTCGGTCAACCGGGAAGCCGGGGTCGAAATCTTCCAGCCCATCCAAAGCGATTTGTTCAACAAGATGGACAAAGCCGCCAATCAGGCTATCGACAAATACAGCGAAAAAGCCTCCGGCTATCTGGACAAAGCCGAAAAGAAAGCAACCGAATTTGTCGGCGACGATAAAGAACTCCAGAAAGCCGTAAAAGACCTCCGTCAGGAAGGCGAAAAACTGCTCAAAGATGGTAATGTTGACCTGAAAAAAAGAGTCGATGATTTAAGAAATCTTTTCTGATAAATAAATATAACATAAAGGATTTGTATTATTATGTCCAAAGTAAGAGTATGCGTGATCGGCGCGGCCGGACGGATGGGCCGCCGGCTGGTCGCTTTGATAATGGAAAGCAATGATCTGGAACTCTCCGGCGCCATCGAAGCTGCCGGTAATCCCCTGCTGGGCAGCGATGCCGGCAGCGTGGCCGGGGTCGCCGCGGCCAATGTCCAAATCAGCGACGATCTGGATGCTGCGCTGGCCAACAGCGATGCCGTGATCAATTTCAGCACCGCCGGCGTAGTTGATGCCACCAGAAAATGCCTTGCCAACAACTGCTCGTGCGTAATCGGCACCACCGCTTTGAATGATGCGGAAAAAGCCGAACTGGCCGCAATGGCCAAGGTCGGCAAAATCGTTTTTGCGCCCAACTACAGCGTGGGCGTGAACTTGCTTTTCCACCTTTCCGGCATGGTAGCCAAACTTTTGTCGGATTACGATGTGGAAATCGTTGAAATGCACCACAATCAGAAAAAAGATGCCCCCAGCGGCACAGCCGAACGGCTGGGCGAAGTGGTAGCAGCCGCCCGCGAACAACTCTACAAAGAAGTGGTCAAACACGGCCGCGAAGGCGTGGTCGGTGCCCGTACCGCCAGCGAAATAGGTATGCACGCCGTGCGCGGCGGCGATGTGGTCGGCGATCACACCGTGATTTTTGCCACCGGCGGCGAACGTGTGGAATTGACTCATAAAGCCTCCAGCCGCGACACTTTTGCCAAAGGCGCTCTGCGGGCAGTAAGATTTTTGCAGACCGCCAGCGCCGGAAGGCTTTACGACATGCAAGACGTACTCGGCTTGCGCTGAACAATCGAAAGCTGTAATACATATATGCGGAAAATCTGGATCATGGCCGGCGAAGCCTCCGGCGATATTTACGGAGCCGCACTGGCCAAAGATTTGGTGCAGTGCGGCAGCAAATGCGGTGTGCCGGTGGAAGTCGGCGGCATGGGCGGGCCAGCCATGGCTGCGGCCGGAGTCAACCGTACAGTAGACTCAACTGAACTGGGCGTAGTGGGCTTTCTGGAAATCGTCAAGCACATTTTTACCTTTATCGGTATATTTTTACGCTTGAAACGCCAGCTTGTCAAAGAGCGCCCCGATGCGCTGATTCTGATCGACTACCCCACGTTCAACATGATGTTCGCCAAACAGGCGCGCAAGCTGGGTATACCGGTGATCTGGTACGTCAGCCCGCATGTCTGGGTGTGGGGCAAGCGGCGCATACCCAAATTGGCCAAACTCTGCTGCAAGATGATGGTGATCTTCCCCTTTGAGCCGGAAGTTTACGCCTCCAGCGGGTTGGATACTGAATTTGTGGGCCACCCGCTGCTGGATATGGTCGATGCCCGGCGCGATCCTTCGATCGAACGGCAAAACGATCTGGTGGCGCTGCTGCCCGGCAGCCGGGCCATGGAAATCGACCGTTTGCTCGAGCCGATGCTGGGTACGGCATTGGCACTGCACCGGAAACACCCGCATTTGAAATTTGTTATTACCACCCCGCGCGAAAAAGTTGCGCTGCGCTGCCGGAAAATCATGGATAAATTCCGCAAAAAGCACTCCGATTTGCCGGAAATACCCATCGAAACCGGCAAAACCGCTTACTACCAGCAGGCTGCCGGCACCGGCTTGGCCGCCTCGGGTACGGTTACGGTGGAATCAGCCATTGCCGGGTTGCCGCTGACGGTGATCTACAAAGTCAACTGGCTGTCGCTGCTGATCGCGGCACTGCTGGTCAAACTGTTCCGCAACTCTTTTGTCATGCCCAATATCATTGCCAATAAAAGGGTCTACGATGAATTTCTGCAGCATAAAGTTACCCCCAAAAATCTGGTTCCGTCGCTGGAAAAAATCCTGCCCGGCGGCCCGGAACGCGACCGGGTGATCAATGATATGCAGCTGGTGCGCACCCTGCTGGGCGATGACGGTGCCGCCCGCAAAAGCGCCAGCGAAAAAGCCGCCGCGGTGGTTTGGAAGACCCTCGACGATATAAAACAAATCGGTTCGTAAAAAAGTTAGTATATACAGAGGTAAAATATGAAAAAATCACACTGCTTAATGTTGTTTGCCGCGCTGGCAGCATCGCTGCTGTTCTGCGGCTGCCGCAGCGACCAATACTATCAGGATCAGGCCGTTCAGCGCGCCCGGGAGTATCTGTTGGAAAATAATCCGCAAATGCCGCTTATGGAACAGGAATATGTCAAATTCAACCGTCCGTTCATTCTGGCCGAACAGCTTTCCGGCAGTTACCGCAGCGGCGTGGCGCAGATCTGCATCTGCTGGATGACGCCCGGCAATCCGGAGTTGTACATGGTTTACGGCGCCAGCGGCGTGCGCATGATCGACTGGCAGCCCCAGCGGATCATCCGCAAGCAGTTCAAACACCCCGAAGAAAACTATATCAAAACCGCCTCAATGGCGTCAAATGCGCTTATTCAAAGCTATTTTGACTTGCTTGATGCCCATTCGGTCAACCACATCCGCTACACTCTGCCGGGTGTTTGGAAGTGCAAGTTTGACCTCAACAGCAATCCGGGCAGTCAATTATCCGACCAGGCCCTCGCTGCGGCCGAAAAACTCCCGCGCTATGTACTGGCATGGAAAATATACGAAAACGACCAGACCTACTATGTTGTATATGGTGGAACGGCCCGCAATGACCGGCTGGAAGGCTTCAAGGGTTATTTCAACGGTATTTATACTGAAGCAGAATTCAAAGCCGGTTTGACCGATCCGCAGCCGCTGATCGAGCCGTTCGGCGGCATCACCCGGTGAACTATTTTGAGGGAAGAAGATCATGAGCATAACAAGTATGACCGGATTCGGTTCCGGCCGGGCGGAGGTTAATGGTTTTTCGGTCTATGCCGAAATCAGCACCGTCAACCGCAAACAGTTGGAAATACGCTTTTCGCTGCCGCGCGATTTGAGTGCGCTGGAAAATGATTTGCGCAAACAGGTGCAAAGCTCGCTCAGCCGCGGTATGGTTTCGGTACGCCTCAGCAAAAGTTCGACCGGCGGCGAAGCCAGCGGCCTCAACCGCGACCGGGTGGCAGCCTTGATCGCCGCGGCACGGCAGCTGGGCAAAGAATTCAATATCAACGGCGAGTTGACCATGGCGCAGATCATGACCATGCCCGGCGTTTTTGACGATGATGCGTCGGAAATTTCTGACGATATGAAGTGCGCCGCCGCCACCGCGCTGGAAAATGCGCTGCAGGCGCTGAACACCATGCGCCAGACCGAAGGCGCGGCGCTGGCATCCGAGCTGAACAACCGCTTGCAGCTGCTGGAAGAAATGCGTCAGGCTTTGCTGCCGCACACAGCTGCCATCGAAGGTCAGATCAAACAGCGTTTGCTGGATAAACTTTCCAGCGCCGATCTGCCTGTGGATGTACAGGACGAGCGTTTCCTCAAAGAGCTGCTCTACTACGCCGATAAAGCCGATGTTACCGAAGAACTGACCCGGCTTGACAGCCATTTTGCCCAGTTCAAAAAGTTCCTCAACGGCGCTCCCGGCGGCGGCCGCAGCATGGATTTTCTGATTCAGGAAATGTTCCGCGAAATCACCACCCTGGGCAACAAAGCCGGCTCCGGCCCGGTGGCCGAAATCGTGGTAAAATTCAAAACCGAGCTGGAAAAGATCCGCGAACAGATCCAGAACATCGAATAACGGAGCTTGGAATATGAAAAATTTATACCGCAAAAATAATTTTTATCTGAAAAAGTCCGACCTCGATGCCCTGACCGGTGATCTGACCGCCAGTTACAGCGACGGCTTCGGAGTCAATGTCGAAGAAGGTGCCAATCTGCCCCGCCGCAGCGAGATCATTTCGCTGACGGCCAAGCTGGAAGAACTCTTGTTTCCCGGCTTTGACGGCGAAGAGCGTTACCACCAGGATTCCATGCACTACCGCATCGGCAATCTGCTCGAAACTGTTTACAACGAATTGTGCGCGCTTACGGTACGCTGCTTTTGCTACATGTGCAAAAAATCCGGTTCCAACCACGACTGCCGTACCGAAGAACGCAGTCGGGAAGCGGTAATGGCACTGCTCAAGGCTCTGCCGGAACTGCGCACGATCGCCCGCAGCGATATCGACGCGGCCTACGCCGGCGACCCCGCCGCCCGCAGCACCGACGAAATCATCATCAGTTATCCGGCAGTAAAAGCGATCGAGATCCAGCGGCTGGCTCATGTGCTGTACAAATACGAAGTGCCGTTCATTCCCCGCATGATGACCGAATACGCCCACAGCATTACCGGTATAGATATCAATCCGGGCGCCGAGATCGGCAATGGATTTTTCATCGACCACGGTACCGGGGTGGTGATCGGCGAAACCGCCCGCATCGGCAACAATGTCCGGCTTTATCAGGGCGTTACGCTCGGGGCGCTGTCGTTCCCCAAAGACTCCTGCGGCATGTTGGTCAAAGGATTGCGCCGCCATCCCACGATCGAAGATAACGTTACCATTTACGCCAACGCCACCGTGCTGGGCGATGTTACCATCGGCGCCGGTTCGGTACTTGGCGGCAACGTGTGGGTAACCGAAAGCCTCCCGCCGGGCACCAAAGTCGTGGCTTCGGCCGAAAACCTCATCCGCTACCGCAAAGAGGAGCATATAGAATAATGAAGACCTTTGCTGCAGAATACGAACTTCTGCGTCAGGAAGTGGATGCGGCCGCCGCCCGCTGCAGCCGCGATAAAAACGATATATCCATCCTGCCGGTCAGCAAAACGTTCCCGATCGAAGCGATCCGCGAGGCTTACGACTACGGCATCCGCGCATTCGGCGAAAACAAAGTGCAGGAGCTGGCTCTCAAACACGAAGCTCTGCCCGATGATATAGAGTGGCATTTTATCGGCCACCTGCAGAGCAACAAAGCCGCCAAAGCAGTGGAACTGGCGCACTGGATCCACTCGGTAGATTCGATCAAACTGCTCAATAAGCTCAACCGTCATGCCGGAGAACTCCAGCGCCGCCCCAGAATATTGATCGAAGTCAATTCCGGCGAAGAAGCCAAATCGGGTGTATCATACGATATGCTCGAAGAACTCGTTCAGGCGGCACTGCAAGTTGAAAATCTCGAACTCAAGGGGCTTATGACCATGGCTCCGCTGACCGACGATGCTTCGGCGTGGCAGCAAGCCTTTGCCAAACTTAAAAACACCCGCGATGCGTTGGAAAAAAAGTTCAGCATTGCCCTGCCGGTACTTTCCATGGGTATGACCGGTGATTTTGAGTATGCCATTGCCGAAGGCTCCACGCTGCTGCGGATCGGAACACGACTGTTCGGCCGCCGCGGCTGACCGGAGGGCCGTCAACAGGATCGCCGCTTACATTCCCGCACAGGAAGCGTTGTAGGCGGCAGCAAACTTCTGCAGATTGCTGTTGTTGCGCCCCCAGTCGATGATCTGCAGCGGGAACGCAGAAGCACTCCGGATCGTAAAAAAGCCCTGATAAAAGTGTACTTCAATATTTTCGCCCCACGACCAGAAGCTGATCGGTACCGCTGCATAGATCCCCTGCGGGCCTTCGCCTTTGATACCCCAACCGCAGCGCATGATCGCGTTGCGCACATGCCAGACACAGGCCTGAAAATCCATACCGTTATAAGGTATGCTCATCTCTCTTTTCACCATATTCGCCTCCTTGCGGTGATAAGTTTATTGTAAGATAACCTATCCCGGACAAAATTGCAAATCAAACCGCTTTTTTATCTGCAAATAATATCAACTCCAACGTCTTGGCAATATCGGAAATGAAACAGAGATTTTTTACCGCAGCGATGGAGTATTTTTAAAAAATCGCCTTGAAAATAAAAATAGCCGTGCTATATTAGCCCCTGCAGTTGACAGGAGAGGAGTAAAGTTTTTTTCAGTGGTTTCTTCCGGTAAAATCAGAAGCATAATTTCGGCCGCCACCTCGCGCAAGATCGCCGGCGGGGTGGTGATCGGCCACATCGTAGTTCTGATCGTTTTTCCGGCCGCCGCCATACTCTGGAACTGGCTGTTCAAAGCTCCGGAGCTGGAAGTAATCAAAGTCCAGCTTTATGATCCGACCACCGATGCGATAGTCGACAACGCTTCGCCTGACCCCGATCCGACCAACCCGGAACCGCCGACCGGAACTCCCGATGCCGGAGGCGAGCCCGAGCCGGAAGAACAACCCGAAGAACCAACTCCGGAACCGCCCGAGCCGCAGCCGGTGGTCAATTACACGCTGCCGCAGCAGAAACCCCGGGTCCAGGAGGTCAAACCCATCAAACAAACCAAACCGAAAAACCGGCGCAAACCCAAACCGCGCAGCAAACCGGCACCAAAACCGAATCCCCGGCCCAATCCCCAACCTAACCCGCGGTCCAATCCCAATCCGAATGCGAGATCGACCAGCGGTCAGCGGGGTTCCAACTCCGAAGCCGGCCACAACCGCCCCGGCGGTCAGCGCGGCAACACCGCGGCCTATCAGGCCAAGATCGCCCGGCAAGTCAAAATGATGTGGGTCACGCCGGATAAAATGCGCTTGGGCGACAAAAACCCCTCGGTGCTTATCGAAATAACCATTGACCGACGCGGCCGCGTTACCCACAAAAAGATCGTAAAAAAGAGCGGTGTCTGGGCAATGGATGAATCCATCCAGGCATTGCTGAACGAACTGAACTGGCTGACGCCGCCGGAGGACGGAATAAGTCATACTTTTCAGTTCAACATGACTGCCGACCAGTGAATTAATTGAGATATTTACCAAAGGTAGCTCATTTAAAAGCGATTTTTTGCGGCTTCATCATTACCTGACTGGCATTTTGCCATTGACAAAAGCCGAAAAAATATGTATAATACCACCAAGAGTTCGATGAGGGTGAAACGCTTTTTCATGACTCTTTTCCTTATATTGTTGGTTTATATTATTAAAATCTTGCTGTTCAAATCGTTATGGCAAACATCAATACTTATGTCAAGTTTTTTTTTTATTTATCTGTTTTACCATAATGTACGCTACTGTGGTAATCGCCATCATCGCTATTCTGGCGGCCATGCTGCTGCCGGCCCTCTCCGCCGCGCGCGAACGCGCCCGCAACGCCAACTGTGTAAGCAAGCTCAAGCAGATCGGTTTGGCCAGTTTGATGTATGCGGACAGCAACAAGGCTTATCTGCCGCCCTACAGTATCGGCGGCACCACCGAAACCGAAGCCAACAAGTGGGACTGGAACTGGTATGCGTCCCAAAACCTTAACGGGATGAGCATTCTGGTTTTGCAAGGTTATTTCAGCGACAACCTGAACGGCGGTTACAACGGTTCGGATAATCAGAAGCGGATCCTGGCGCGCTACTATCAGTGCCCCTCGGACAGCAGCGGCAACAACTTCGGCGCCACCGGCGGCAAAGTCAGCTATTGCCGCATCTGGGTCGGTTCGCCGACCAGCAGCGACAAGCGCATCAAAGACGTTTCCGGCTACACCGTGGCTGATTTGCCGGAAGCCAGCCGCAATATGACCGGCAAAGGCAACCCCTCCAACGTCATTATTTTCGACATTTTCAACTCGCAAGGCAAGAGCGATTACACGGCCAACCACCCCAATATGGTCAACTTCCTGGCGCTGGGCGGTCATGTCAACAGCGCGCCCACGCCCACCCAGGCGGCCGCGGGTACCACGTTCAACAACCGCTGGATCAAGTGGATGGACGAACAGTAAAACTCCCGGGAATATTCAAAAGTTCCGCTCAAGCCCCAATCGAGCGGAACTTTTTTTGCCGTTAAATGAGCTTTCTTTGTCAAGATAGCTCTTTTAAAAACCGCTTTTTCGGCACTAAACTCGTTTGTGCCATTGAAAAACGCCCCGGTTCCGGTTATATTTTCAACCAATAGAAGCATTTTAAGGCGGATTTACCCGGCAAACTCTTTTTACGGATAAACTCAAACCATGCGCATTGCCAAAAACCACAAAACTCCGCGTCAGATCCTGCGCGAAGAAGTCAGCAGTCAAATCGCCTGCGGCCGGCTCATGCCCGGAGCGCAGCTGCCGGTAATGGCTGAATTCGCCCGGCAGCACAATGTGAGTCTGGCCACCGCCAAGCGGGTATTCAGCGATCTGGCGGCCGCCGGATTGATCGACTGCCGCCGGGGCGCCCGCGCCGTCGTAACCGGGCTGAATAAAAATCACGGCAAGGTGGTTTTTCTGATCCACGCCTTTGTCGATTCGATCTACGACAACGGCCCATGGTCGATGAGCTGGCAGCAACAGGTGGCGCTGGCGTGCGAACAGCGCAACATAACCTTGATCCCCGTGGATTACAAAGTGCTGGATAATCCGCGGCTGCTGGCCGAAGCCGATGGCGTGATCATCTGCGAAGTTTTCCCCAAACGCGGCGATCACCTTGAACAGCTCCGCAAACTCGATCTGCCTTTTGCCGCACTGAAAAACCGTCTGCCCGGCAGCAGCGAGTGCAACATAGTCGGCATAGATTACAGCCGTTTTTTCAGTAAATGCGTTACTTACATACATTCCTGCGGCATCCGCCGGATCAACTATATCGCCGGCGACAGCGATCCGCCCCCGGATCAACTCGATATACCCGGGACCCGGCAGAATCTGCTGCTCAATGCCATACTCGAACAGGGCGGCAGCGCCGGCGATCTGCATGTTTATTGCGCGGCCAATGCGTTCGGTATGGGTGAAGAATCTTATCGTTTTATGGATGATGTCAACGAGCCTTTTGCCGTTATCAGCAGCGGTTACTGGACGGGGCGCGAAACCTTGCATTTGTGTCAGGCCAAGCATTTGACCGCCAAGCGGGACTTTGTACTGATCGACTGCAGCGGTTTGCCGGAATCGGAAACAATGCAGATGAGTTCGCTTAAAATCGACTTCAAATATATTGGCGAAACCCTGGTCAAAATGCTCGAACAACAATGGGCAACTGCCTGCAATACCGCAGGCAATGAATTGATAAGCACTTCGCTGACAGTCAGAAACAGCTGAAATTCAATATATAAGATCATAATTATAAACAAGGAGAAAAGATGAAAAAATTCTATTCAGCTTCGCGTATGATGCTGCCGGGCAAACTTTTGCTGCTGACCGCAGTCGCACTGTTGGGAGTAAAGGCTGCGGCCGGTGAGTTCAATCTTTCGGCCGACGGCAACTTATGCAAAATCAGCTATAAAAACGCGCCATTTATCGAAAGCGTTACCACCAAAGTGCAAAAAAGCGCCAACTTTGCCGGCGATGCGCAAAAGAGTATGGCAGATCTTCCCGAAGGCGGCAAAGTATTCAATGTCTGGAGCGAAAATCCGGCCACACGTTTCCGTCAGGAAGTTGCAGTTTACCCCGACAGCAACGGCCGCGATGTCGTGGAAATAACTTATATGGCCGAAAATCCCGCCCGCAAAGGCTATCGCGGCAAGCGTATGGAAGTGGTTTTGCCCTACAGTTTTTTTGAAGGCGCCAGCTACCGCGCTTACACGACCAACAGCCGTCAGGTCAGGGAGATTAAAGGCGTGTTCGATGCCAAACTGCCCGACGGCGCATTGGGCAAACAGCCGATCCGTTTTCTGGCGATCGAAAAAGGCGATACCAAGCTGGTTTTTGACCTCAATCCGATCGGCCCCGGCGATTATATGAACAACTACCGCCAGTCGGCCGTGCGCGGCATCTGGGATGTGGTGCGCAGGGGCGACAAACTTGTTTTTGTCCAGAATACCAGTCTGCCGGAATTCGGCGGCGTTACCGGCACCAAGATGCGCATCATGCCCGGAACGTTTAAGGACTATGATAACTTGCATGCGCTCAAAACATTTCAGTACGCCATGAGCTTTACGCCGGTCAAACTCTACAGCTTCGGTGCTGCCAAAACCGGCGCGGCATACAGCAAAAAAGATCTCGCAGCGTTCAGCGCGACTGCACATGACGGCTGGGTCAGCGATACCGGAAGTCTTAAAGCTGAAGCCTTTTCGCCGGAAGGCGCTTACTACGGCAATGTTTTCGGCCGGGATGGCAAATTCAAGTTCGATAATCTGGCCAATGGTATTTACATTGTTACCGTCGGCGCGGGCAACTTCGGCAATTTGAAAAATCAGTTCGAAATTTTCTGCAACCGCGATTCCATGACCGGCAAACCCATCACGGTGCCGGATCAGTACGGTATGAATTTTTCGCAGGCGGTACATGTAAAAGATCACACTCTTGAGCTGGATTTCAAAGGCGACTTTATCGTTTCGGTCATCGGGGTGCAGTTCCTTATGTCCGATGGCGAAGACTTCAGCATCATGCGCCCATTCTGGAAGAGCAATGGTTATGAACCGGCGATCCTCTTCCGCAATGACTTATGGACCAAACCCGGACGTTTTGATGTTGCCGTAGAAAAATTCTTTATGCCCGTCCCCGGTCAGGAATGTGCCGCGCCGCTGAAAAAGCTCACCCGCACCGTATCGCTGCCGCCGCTCAACGAACAGACCCAATGGCGGTTCGGCGCAAAAACTATTGCGTTCGGCGGTTACACCTGGAACGAGTATGCCAATGACCCCGAAGGTCTGGAACTGCATCTGGATAATCTGGTCAATCTCAAATACAACACCATCATGGTCGGCGGTCTTCACGCCCGCCACGCCTACAAGGGCCACGAAAAACGGATGCTCGACGAACTGGAAAAAGCCGCTGCGGCCGCCCACAAACGCAACCTCAAGATCATTGACCACCACGATGCCACGCTGCTGTGGAACACCGATTCCGGGTTCCGCGTAATGGCCGAACGTTTGTGCGAAACCGAACGCGACATCCGCCACGGCCTGCCCAACCACCGCTTCTGCATCATGAACCGGAAGTTTGTCGATACCTACACCGACTACTGCCGCGAACTCGTCCGGCGCGGAATGGATGGCTTGCAGCTGGACGAAGTCAACTTTTTCTCGCACGGATGCGTCTGTGCCGAGTGCCGCCGCAAGTTCCACGAAGATACCAACTGGTATCTGCCGGTCAACGAGTGCGACCCCGCCCTGACCACCCACACCAATAAGCTGTTTCAGGTCTGGCTGGAGTGGAAACTTGTCAAAGAAACCGATTTCTTTATCAATCTGCGCAGCGAGTTGAGCAAGATCAATCCGAATATATCCTTTATGCAGTACACCACGCATTACGGGCTTACTGCGTCGCGGCTGCGTCAGAACAACAGCGCCCGCGATCTGGAAGAATACGCCCGCGCCATCGACTGGTTCGGTACCGAAGTCATGACCCGCAATCCCTACAAAAGCGTGCGCGGCACCATTCCCATGCGCAAAGCGTTCAATCTGCTCAAGTTTGCCTACGGCACGCCGATCTGGGCCCTTTTCTACAACAATGAGTGGGATGTTCGCTATATGAGCTATGCCGTCTGCAACATGCTGGCCCAGCAACCAATGATCAGCTACATGACCTGTCCGGCCGGCAAGACCGACTTCCAGAACTTTACCAGACACCCGGACAATATGGATCCGGTAACGGCAGTACCGCAAGCCAGGATCGCTTTGCTTTTCTCGCGCTCCAGCCGCGACTTCAACCGGATGGTGGGTTTTGAGCCGGAACTCTTCGGTTTGGCGCAAACGCTGGAAGAAATGCACATACCCTATCAGATCATCGGCGAAGTCAGCCTCAAACCCGAAGTTTTGCAGCAGTTTGATGTCGTATCTCTGGGGTCTTCGGGCTGTTTGAGCGCAGAACAGGCCGCTGCAATCAAAAAATATGCCCAAAACGGCGGCACGGTGTGGCTGTGCAACATCACCGGTATTTTTGACCAGTACGGCAACTACCGGCAAGAGTGGCTCTTTAAAGACGTGTTTGGGTTCAACGTGCATAACTCGCCGCTGCGCAACATCACGCAATTCGAAACTGCCGACGGCAAAGTCATTACCATGCGCGCACCGGTAACTTACTTTACCACCAAGCCGACTATCCGGGGCGCTTCGCCCGCCGGTTCGGCGATCACGCCGATCGGCAAGTTCCCGCTCTGGATCGAAAAATCCTATGGCAAAGGCAAATTCATTTACCAGCCCATACAGCTGGCCGGATCGCTTTACGCACTTGAAGGCGCTCCGGGCAGCAAATGGAAATTTACCCGCGACGATGCGCTGGCGGATTTCATGCACCGCCATCTGCGGGAAAAACTGGGCCGCAGCGCGATCTGGTCGACCGACGCGCCATACAAAGTCTACACCACGCTCTACCGCGAGCCGGAGCGTTATCTGGTGCATTTCCTCAACATGACCGGTTCTTCCATGCGCGAGGGCGAAGTAATGGATTACACCGTGCCGGCCAATGCCTACCCGGCGTTGGAAAAACCGGTGAACTTTCAGCTGCCGGTCAAAGATATGTCCATCAAACAGGTTTACGCCATATCGCCGGATTTTGAGGGCCGCAAAGCGCTCAAATTCACCAATAAAGATAATATCATCAGCGTAACGATACCGCCGGAACTGATCAAAGTATACACTATTGTGATACTCGACAGCAAATAAAATTCCGGCCGATTCCCAAGTTCAGGCAGCTGCAGAATAAAGCAATTTTCTGCAGCTGCTTTATATTGTCTTGCACTATTACAAGTTTTTTCACCTTGCGGCAGATCGAACTTGTTTGACAAACGTTATTAAGTTATATATATTATGAACAAGCGAATTTTCAACCGTTAAAAAAGGAATATCGGGAATATGAAAAAGTTGTTTTTGGCGTTGTGTCTGACCGTTTCGGCAGTGTTGGGTTTTTCGGTTTGCGGCGATGCGCCGAAGATCTCGATCCTCGGCGACAGTTATTCTACTTTCCACGGCTGGATCCCGAAAAGCCACTGGGCTTGGTATCCGCGCTCCAATAATGCCAATGATGTCAAAAAGGCCGAAGAGTGCTGGTGGTATCTGACGATCAAGGCGCTGAATGGGAAATTGGAAAAAAATGAGTCCTGGAGCGGTTCGACGATCTGTCATACCGGTTATCACGGCAAAGATGCCAGCCATAACAGTTTTGTGACCCGGGTCGATCAGCTGGGCAACCCGGATTTGATTTTTATTTGCGGAGCGACCAACGACAGCTGGGCCAATTCACCCATCGGCGACTACAAGTGGTCGGATTGGACCCACAAAGATCTTTATTACTTCCGCCCGGCCATGGCCAAGATGCTGTTTGAAATCAAAAAGCGCTATCCGGATGCCAAAGTATTTTTTATACTCAACGATAAATTAAAGAGTGATATCAACGACTCGGTACATGCGATCTGCAAACACTACAATGTGCCGTGCATCGACCTCAAAGATATCGACAAACAAAGCGGCCACCCCTCGGTCAAAGGTATGCAGCAAATGGCCGATCAGGTGGTAAAAGCAGTCCGGAAGTAAGGGTTGAAACGTCCGTGCGGCCGGACGATCGTTGAAGCGATCGTTAACGGCACAGCCCCCGCAGACTCATCCATTGCCCGGATTATGAAAAACACGCCGGAAGACCGGGCGGTTTTCATCTCTTCCCTACTAAAAAATCACGCGCTCTTGCGGGGTTTTTCCCGCATGAGCGCACCGGGCATAAAGTAAAAAGATATTATGAGAGCCACAAGAGGTCTCTCATAATATCTTGTATCCATGACCGGTATTTACAACTGCAAACACCGGTCGCGGTGTGAAGTATTGTAAGCGCAAATCCGTTTTTGCCTGCAGGCAAGACCGGGATGCGCCGCAAAACTTACGCCAGCGGTTTCTTCGGAAGCGGGTTCTGCTTGTGAGCTTCTTCCATAATATAAACCTGACGGCGCACCTGTTCGAGCTTGACTTCCGGTTCAGCACCATTAGTTACCACATCGTAGAAGTTGCGGTAAAGCGACTGCACGATTTCGGAATAACCGGTGGCATTGCTGTTGGTGTTGTTGTAAGTCCAGGAACATTCCTGCCAGGGGAGCTGTTCGCCGCAATACTGACGGTCTTTGCTCCAGGGCTTCCAGAATTCCTGCTTGGGAGCCTTGGCCGGATCAAAATACTTCCATTCGATCTTGGTGGGATCAGCGATCAAACCGCCGAGCGTACCGGAAATATTGTACATATTGCCGATCTTGTAGGCCTGCAGGTTACTGATGTCAATATCAATGGTGGGACTGTTGGGGCCGGTCAAACGCAGCAGCGCCATGTTGTCGGCATCGCCGGGCAGATCCCAGTGTTCAGCGGCAAAAGTGGCGTTGACGGTCGGATAATCTTCGCCGAACAGCACGACCGCCTGGTCGACCGGGTGCGGCCCGGTGTTGAAGAGGTTGCCGGCTTTCTGATCCTGACGGGTCTGCCAGTCCCAACGGCGGGCAAAGTAGCTCCAGTTGCTGCGGATGTAAACGATCTTGCCCAGCACACCGGAGGCCAGAATTTCGCGCATCTTGATAAAGAAGGGGTAGAAGCGGGAGTTCTGGAAGGGATAAATAAAGACGCCCTTGGCTTTGGCGGCATCGACGATGCTGTCAAATTCCGCAACGGTAGTGGCGGTGGGTTTTTCGGTTACAAGATACTTGATACGGCCGGAGTTGATCGCCGCCAGCGAGGCTTCCACATGGAAACGGCTGGGGGTGGCGTTGACAAACAAATCAAATTCCGGAGCTTTTTCGAGCAGTTCCTTGTAATCGCAGTAGGCTTCGCAACCGAGTTCGTCGATTGCCTGCTGCCGGCGTTCCGGCAGTTCGTCAGCCACGGCTACGATCTTGAAATCTGCATCGTGCTGCAAATAATTTACGTGGATGCCGTAGCCGCTGCGGCCTTGCCCGGCGATCGCCACTCTGATAACATTACCCATTTTGCTTCTCCTTAAAATTTTTTGAAACTTGGGGGTTTTGGGTTGTTTTTTTATGTTTATGTATTGCCATTGCACCGTCTGGGTTCGATCAGGGTGTGGCGCTCGCCGCCGAGCTTGCCTTCCAGCAAACTCTCCAACTCGGCCACCGCGCCGTCGAACAAAACGGTGTAATCCTGTATATAACTTGTAACTTTTACGCCCCATACATGTTCGGGCAGATCGTTGTCAAAATCGCTGTAAAAAATATCTTTGCCCCACTTCAGATCGTGCTGACGGGCAAAACACATTACCGCACCGGTATTGGCTATGGTAGTGGAAACCAGCAGCAGCGGTTCGCCGGATTTGAGCGGCAATTTTTCCAAAGCAGCGATTTTCGGCTCGAACTCTTCGGGCATGTGTACTATTTCGTAAAAACGCTTGGCCGTGCGGCAGGCGTCGATAAAACCGGCCTCACGGTAACTTGACGGCGCCGCAACAGAACTGCTCTGCAGCAAAAACACACTGCTTTCCGGCAGGCGATCCAGCCGCTCGCGGGTAATACGGTAATAAGCACCGCGGTGATCGGTGGACACACACACTTCGCCCGGCAGCGTGCGGTTGGTGATAACCTGCGGAACCTGATCGTGCAGAAATTCGATCACCGGAAACATCTCCTGATCCGGCTGAACCCAGATCACACCATCAAAATCCAGCAGCAGTGACCAGTCGGATTTGCGCTGCAGCATACTCTGACGCACCGGTTTTACTTCCCAGGAATCCGGAAAACGGTATTTTATGTAGTGCGGATTGACCACCGCCACGCGATAGGGGTGATGCAGTTCATCTTTGACAAAAGTCCCCGATCCATGCCGGGAAACCACCAGATTGCGGCGGCGCAATTCGCCGATGCAGCGGTCAATGGTGGCGCGGGCCACCGAAAATTCAGCCATCAGCTCCACCCGCGGCGGCAAAGCCGAGCCGGGCTGGTAAATACCGGACCGGATCCGGTTTTCCAGCTCAAAAGTTATCTTGCGATAGCGGGTATCCTGCATAGCCATAAAGTTACAATAGCTCCAAGGGTTGTTCAGGCTTCTGGTTTTAAAGATAACATGCCTAGACAACTTTTGCAAATAAAAACCGCACTTTTCTGTAAAAAATCCGCAAATTATTGTACTTTGAACGCAAATCTGACCGTTTGATCGCCTTTTCCGGCAAATTCCAGTGCCCGGCAAGACTTGATCTCAAAATTCCTTACATTATAAGAATCGACCATACGCCCCGCAAGATCGGATCGCAACAGCACCTTTACGCCCTGATTTTCCAGCAGGAAACTGTTTGCGCCCTCCGTAAAAGTTACCTTTACTTCCGGTGCCAGCGGAAAGATCAGCTGCCAGCCCCGGCCGCCGGAGCGTTGGATGCGGTCAGTAACCAATGCTTCAAGAGTATCTGTCTGCAGTTCGCGCTGCCAGACAAGGTCGCCCCAGACGCTGGAAGTTTCGGTCGAGCAGATCACGTTGCCCACCCAACCGTGCATTTTACATTCCGCCGCCTGATTCCAGCAGTAACGGCCCTCCAGTTCGCCATCGCCCTGCCCATCGACGATCAACGATGCATGGGCGCGGGCGGTTTTGAAAAAGTCCACAAAAAGTTTTTCATCGTAATTACAGCAGCCGCCCTCTTCAATAAAGGATCTACCCTTGAACCAGAGCGTCAAACCCTGTTTGCCGCAATGGTAGTGGGCAAACTTTTCCCAAAGCGGCGAACCATCCAACAGCGCATAAGTCCCATTGGAACTCATTATTGCCATGCAGCTGTCGGGCAAAAAAATCCGGTCGGAATCGATTCCGTTGTCCTCAAACTGCGGCAGTGTCGGGTAAAACACGCTCATATCCAGCGGATATCCGTCGCTGATGACCGGAGTCATGCCGTCAGGCAGCTGAAACCAGCGGCAGATACTGCACGCCCGGGCAAAACGTGCATTGACTTCAGGAGCGATCGGCATACCGCAGCGTTGAGCCAGCAAGACCGCGTCGCGCGTGATCCAGGTCATAAAAAAGTGATACGAAGGACTCAAATCCGTACACATGCCGTCCGGTAGAAAATCCCCCATGATATGCTCCTGACAGAGCCGGTATCCCTCGCTGCGCCAGCCTGCTGATTGCGGGTGTTCATACAGTACCGCTCCGGCCATAAACATTGCCAGCGCCCGGAGCGCTTCGTGATTGCCCGGCAGCGCCGGATCGCCGATTTCATAACTTTCGGCAATGACCCGGGCGTGATCGGCGATCAAACGGTCAAGCAGCAGATGATCCTCATCCGAAAAAACATCCATATCTTTAAGAAACCACACAGCATACAATATATGCAAGATCCGGCTGGCCGGCTGAAAATCGAACCACTGATACGGCGCCGGGCCATTGAAGTCCGGCCCGGAAGTATTGTATTCGTGGTCGCGTGAGTATTCAATATCGTAGTTGAGTTTGCGCACCGCCATTTTATCCGGCGGCGGCGGATAAAGCCGGTAAAAACGCAAAATGATCCGGCGCACGAGTTCAGCCGTACTTTTATCGCCGTTAAGCGCGGCGGTGCGTGCCAGCGGTACAATAAAGTACAACCGGTTGATCCAGCAGGATTTTTCGATCGTCTGCCAGAATTCATAGCGGCAAAAATCGATCTCTTCCGGCGATCCGAACTCATCCAGCGCCCCGGATCGGAGTATCTGCCGGGAGATTTCAGCATCATTTGTGCTGCCCATGATCGCCCGGTTGACAAAGGAGCCGCCGCCATCGAACGGATAAAGTTCAAAGAAATTGTGTTTCCAAAGCAATTCAGCAGATAAAAGCGGTTCAAAAGATCTGACTTGACAACTCATTTTAACTCCTTGAATAGTGTGGTTTGGCAGTACAATAACACGGTTTGAGTTTTTTGCCAGTCCCAGGAGGGGGAAGCGTGGACAAAAAATCAGTGCCTTACAATACATTTTTAAAAACATTGCTTTTTGCCGCCATTTCCTGATACACCGCATTTGCAAACAATAAAAAAAAAGCTATCTTAAAAACAAAACTTGAAATACTATTTTCAATAAATAATTTGGAGAGTCGAATATGAACGGGTATTATCTGCAAATGTTCCGCCCCCGGGCCAAGAACGATATTGTAAAATTCTTGCCGGAAAATGTAACTTTTATGAACTGTTCCGCCATTGATCAAACCTTGTTGGAACAAGCATATCAGGGTCAGGCCCGGCTCGTTCTGGAGTGTCCCGCCAGCGTGGATGGCGTGGAAATGGGCAAAACCATTTATGCGGACAGTTTCAAAGCCCGCAGTGTGGTGGCTTCGGACTTTTTCGGCGCTGAACTGCCCGTCGGCAGAATTCTTGCCCAGCACAACTTTGCTTTGCGCGAAATATCCACTCCGGTCAAAGCGCATCTGGCAGCCGCCCGGGTGGCCGGGTACCGCGATGCCTGTTTCGGCTTGCAGGACGCCCAACAACAGCCGATCTTGTTTGAACACCCCCAATGCAGCAATATTTTGATCAGCACCACGCCGCTTTCGAGCTTTATTACCAGCCGTTTTGCGCCCTGCTGCGACTGGCAGAATCTGATGGGCAGCCTCATAAGCTGGCTGGCCGGCGGAACTCCGGTCAAGATCGAATACCAGCAGACGGTGCGTCCGGCATATCAGGCCGGGGAAACCATGCCCGCCGATGCCGAAGAACAGGCTTTCAATAAAAATGCCGAGTGGTTTTACCGCGAAATGGTCTATAATGCTCACGGCATAACCGGGGTTTTTGAAGGTTACAGCTCGCTGGTCGATGTTACCGGCCGTCAGAGCATCATGCCCGCGCTGCGCGGCGACTGCCTCGGCGAGTGTTCCGCCGTGGGAGCGCTGGATTATGCACTGCACAACGAACCCGCCGGCCGCGATATGGCCGAAGGGTTGATCCGCACCTTGTTTGATACTTCCAAAGTGCGCGATGTCTGCCCGGCCAGCCAAACCTACGGCTCGATCTTTTTTGATGCCGAAAGCCGCAGTATTTACGGCGACGACAACTCCCGCGCCGCGCTGGGAGCTGTTTTGAGCGAAGATCTGCTCGACGATCCCAAACACGCCCGGCAGGTGTTGGAAATGGGCTACTCGCTGCTGCGCACCACCGGCCCGAACGGCTTGCGCGAACCCTCGCTGCTCCAGCCGGAAAGCTTCCAGGGCTATCTGGAAGCCTACGAGTATCTGCCCAACCGCACCTGGCAGCATTACGCTAAAAAGAATTACCCCAAATGCCACCCGCACTATCAGGCCTGGCACTGGGCGTTCAATCTGGAACTTTACGCGCTTTCCGGCGATAAGCGCTTCCGTGATTCAGCCGTAGCTGCGCTGGAAGAAGCCAACAAACTCTTCCCGGATTTCTACTGGCAGAACGGTGCCACCGGCGACTGGGCGCGGGTGCTTTTGCCCTACGCCATGCTCGTGGAAGTGGAAGATACCCCCGAACACCGCGAATGGCTCGACCGCGCCGCCACTTACTTTATTGACCGGATGAATGAATACGGTATCGTGCCGGAAGTTATGGGCAAGCGCGAACTCGGCCACTATCCGGCCCCCGAAAGCAACGCCGATTACGGTGTGGCAGAGTGTACGCTCATCCAGTTCAACGGCGACCCGGCCTGCGACTTGC
This sequence comes from Lentisphaerota bacterium, assembly GCA_015061695.1. Classification (GTDB taxonomy): domain Bacteria; phylum Verrucomicrobiota; class Lentisphaeria; order Victivallales; family Victivallaceae; genus SIG78. Next base: position 12,770 of record SUWA01000020.1, on the reverse strand, counting down.
TCTACAGCCTCAACTATGCTTTTGCCGGTATGCACGAAGCCTATATGGCCACCGGCAACGAACGCTATAAAGCCGCCTGCGACAAGATGGCCGATTTCTTCTGCCGCGTACAGGCCGACTCGCAGGAACAGCCCTATCTGCACGGCGCATGGCTGCACGGTTTTGACTACCAGCTCTGGGAATTTTTCAGCAGTGCCTCCGACTCCGGCTGGGGTCCGTGGTGCGTGGAAACCGGCTGGACGAACTCGTGGATCGCCACGACCTTTGCCCTGCGGAAACTCAATCGGCCGCTGCTCTCGCGCAAAGGAGCAGAAGTCTACAGCAAACTGGCGCCGGCAATCGCCGAAGAAATGTTCCGCCCGCAGCTGCCTTCGATCACAGTACGCGGTACGCGCACGGAAATCAACACCACCGGATTTTCCAGTTTTGCCCAGGGCTGATATTTTTGTCTGTGCCTTACAGTATGATTAAGGTCATTCCGGAGAAAATGCTGAAAAAGCCCCTTGACCGGAGGGGCTTTTTCCATTATATTTGCTGATAAAATACCTTTGAAAAGCCGTATAAAAACCCAGCTGAAACAAAATATATCGAGCCGATCATGTCTACAGAAAAATATCGGAAAATAGCCGCCGATCTGGAAGCGTTGTTGAGTCGCAACAACGGCCCCAAACGCTTGCCTGCTCAACGACAGGTCATGGCGGAGTATCAGGTTTCCAGCCGCACGGTGCATAAGGCTTTTCAACTGCTCAAACAGCGGAAAGTGATCTCCACCTCGCCGCGGGGCAGCGTGGCCAGCAGGGTGCAGGGTGCCGTTCACCGCTGTTTTATTTTTACCAACAGCGAACCTTTTGCCGATGATGCTCTGCTGCAGCGGCTGCGCCAGCTGGCAGAAAAAGAAAAATATGAGTATGTGCCGGTGATTCTGAATAAAGATCGCACGATCTCTTTTCAGGAGCTGGGCTGCAGCCGGTACGATGTGGGAGTATTTGCCTACAGCAGCTTCCGCACTGTTTTTCTGCCGGAACTCCAAAAGTGTCAGATGCCGGTGGTAACAGCCAACCGTCTGCCGCCGGATATTCCGGTCAACTGGGTGGATTGGAACCATTTGGAAATATTCGATAATATCATCGGCGAACTCCTGATCCGCGGCGCCAGAAAAATCGGGTTCTTTTCTTCCGCCAACTCCGACCGGGCCGATAACACCAGTATGATCGCCGAAGATTTTATCCGGGCCAAACGCTCTTACTCGCTTTACAACCGCCAGCTGGATGCTTTTCCGGTCGAAAAATATGGCGATGTCAAAGCCTATGTGGAGTTTCTGCAGCAGCTCAAACAGCAGCCCGATGCAGTAGTGGTGTTCGGTACCGATCAATACCGGCTGCTGACCGAAGAATTACAGCTGCACGGCATGGAAAAACTGGCCCGGCGGCTCTTTTTCTGGGGGACTCAACAGACGGTTCAGCCGGCTTCGGCCTGCAACGCGGGCTTTTACAGTGATTCATGTTACCGGCAGCTGGCGGAAAAACTCTGGAAATTGCTCAAATATTCCGCTTCGCACCCCGATGCACCGCCCTGCGGCCTCAAACAGCATTGCGTGGTAAAGTACCGCATCCAATTCCGCAAAACCAGAAAATTATTGTAATAATCAAGGAGCAAGAGCATGAAAGTGAAATTTTTTTGTCTGATCTGCACCTGGCTGGCTGCGGCGGGAACTCTGCTGCAGGCTTCGGAGCTGCGCGCCGATCTGACCGGTTCGCTGCAAAATACCGGCAACATCAAACTTTCGGCCGTGGGCAATAAAGCATTTTATAATAATTCAGGATTCATTATTTCCAATACCAGCCGGCTCGAACTTAAAACTGCTCCGGTACTGAACTCCAATGCCGGCACTATCCGGCTCAAGCTCCGCAGTCTGGACTGGTCGGGCAATGACTCAAGCAGCAAATATTTCTTTTACGCCCGCAAAAGAGGCGGCAAAGATGTGATTTTTCTGCGCAAAGATGCCAACGGCGATCTGGTTTTTGCCATGGGCAAACTGCCGCATGATCTGGATACAGCCGGTGTCAGCGCTGCTTTCTGGAAAAAAAATGCCGTCCATACCCTTGAAGCAGTGTGGGACAACGATGTGATCGAGCTTTATGTGGACAATATAAAAGTTGCCAGCCGTCAGCGTACTGTCAAATCATTGGCCTGGAGCGATCCGGCCTGGATCGGCGGCAACGTCTGGAGCCCCAGCGCCGGGCAAAGCGCTGTGGAGCAAATCGTTATTTCAGACCAGACTGACCGGAAAAATGCGACCGGAAAAACGCAGAAAAGCCGGATCATATCGCTGGAAATACCCGATAATATAACGTTCAAACCGCTGAAAGATAATATTTGTACCGAAGAATATCAGGCGGTGATCCTGCCGGGCTCGCAGCATAAACCCGACCGCAGCAAAGCTGTGGAAATGCTTTACGACCAACAAACTGCCACCTGGTACCGCAGCGATAAAGCTACTCAAAAATCTGACCGTTTTCTGGAAATTTACTGGCCGTCGGCGGTCAAAGTGCGCGGAGTCAAACTTTTGCCGCACCCGGCACTGGCTCCGAAGTCGTATCAGGTATCTTACCGCAATCGCAACGGCCGCTGGGTAAAACTTGCCCGGCAAGATCAGGCCGGTGAATACACCGCATTTGACGAAGTTTTTACTGAACAGCTCCGGCTGGACTTTACTCTGGCGGAAGATGCTGATGAATTCGGCTTGCTGGAGCTGGAAGTCGCCGGCAGCGGTCCGCGCAAATTCCTCAAAGAACGCCGTTGGAGCGGCCGCTACCTCTGGCCACTGCCGGATGAAAATGGCAACACTCCCACGGTGGCGGTTTACCGGAGAACGTTCCGCATCAACGACCCGGCGCAACTGACCAAAGCGTTTTTCCAGTTGAGCGCCGACGATGCGTGGGATCTTTATCTGAACGGCAAAAAGATCAGCACCGGCGGTTTTGCCGTAACTTGTTTTGACTTCAAAGATCAATTGCTGCCGGGCGAAAACACCATTGTGGTACGGGCCGAAAATTATGGCGGTCCGGCCGGATTTTTAAGCGAACTGCAACTCTTTTACCGCAACGGAGCTATGGAGATACTGCCCTCTGACTCCAGTTGGCAATACAGCACCACGCTTAATGGCAACTACTTTATGCCCAACGATCAACAGAATGTATGGCAGGCTTCTTCCGTATCGCCGAGCTTAAAAGATTACGCCGCCAAAGTACGCTTTAATTCCGGTATTGACAATCAGACAGCCGGTGCGTTTACCGCCCGGGCCGAAAATCTCCCGGCCGAACTGCGCCCCGGCGATCGACTGCGATTCAAACTGCATCTGACAGCCGGACGCAAGATCAGCGGCCAATACGGATTCCGCATTATTCTCGGCGAAAAAGCACTGCTCGATTACTGCGATTTTACCCTGATAAGCAGCGATATAATGCCTGAAAAACCCACAAGTCTGTGGCAGACCGGTCAAAGCGAAGTCATGGAGGTGGATCTCTTTATACCGCAATGGGCGCCCCACGGCGATCAGCCGTTGCGGATCCGGGCGTTGAGCGACGATGGCGAACTGCCGGTCAAATTGGCGGGCGATCCCCAAATCAAGATCCGCCGTTTTGAACAGGACCCACCGCCAAAAACCCGTCCGGTCCAATCGCGGATCATCCGTCTGGGCAACCAGACACGCGTCCAATTCGGTAATGAGATCCTGCCGCCGGTGATCCTCGGCTTGAACGGCCATTATACGACTTACCGGATGCTGGGCAGTGTGGGCAAACTTCAGCCGGGGCTGCTGCGCTACAAACCGGGCGTCTGGAAACTCTATTCCAACGATGGCAATGATGATCGTTACTTTGCCGAACTGCTGCCGGGGATCGACCAGGCTATGCGCCAGACCATCCGGTTTTTTCCGGATGCCAAAATCATCGTTCCGCTGGATTGCCGGATCAACTACTCGCGCAGTAAGCCGGATCAGTCGATCATAATGTCTGACGGCCAGAAACTTATGTTTTCGTTTTCCTCGCAGGAATGGCGCGACCTGATGAAAAAAAATGGATCGCGTTTGATCAGGCACATGCTTAACAGCGATTATGCCGGCAACATTGCCGGATTTGTTCTGGTGCTGGGCGCGGGGGGCGAAACCATGCACTACGGATACGCCGCCAACCGGGGCAATGTCAGGCGCGAAGAACTGGTTTTCGGCGATTTTTCGCCGGCGGCGCAAGCCAAATTCCGGGAGTTTCTGCGCAAGCGCTACAACAATGATGTAAACCAGCTGCGCGCAGCGTGGCGGCGCAGCGATGTAACGTTTGAAAATGCTGCCGCCGATCCGGATGAACTGCGCAAACTCGAAGATGAGTGTTTCCGCAATCCGGCCAACAGCACCATGAGCATGGATTACTGGGAATTCCACAGCGATGCCGTGGCCGATGCCTGTAACGAGTTGGCCGAAGCGTTCAAAAAAGCCTCCGGTTACAAAGCGTTGATCGCCGACTGGGGCTTCTACAGTTTTGCAGTTTACCCGCACAATACCGCCAGCACCCGCGGTGGTTTGCACCAGATCGGCGGCATGAGTCTGGACAAAGTTCTGGCCTGTCCTTATGTAGATATAGTAGCGGCGATCCAGGGTTATGGCGGAGTTCGTGAAAACACTCTGCTGCACACGGCCATGCCGGCAGCCAGCCTGCGCGAAAATAACAAACTTTTTGTCGAAGAATTTGATGTGCGCACCTACTTTGTTGATTTCAACAAGATCGCCGACCACCACACCGTGCGGGCATCGGAAACCTGCAATGTCATGAAGCGCGACTTCGGTGAACTGCTCGTGCGCGGCGACAGCGGCTGGTTCTGCGGTTTTGACGGCTACACCGGGCGGGAATCCATGCACTGGTTCGGCACCGAAGAACTGTATACTCTCATCAACCGCATGAATCAGATCGGTCGGGTGTTGAATAAAAGCGCCATATCCGGTGCCGCCGAAGTGGCCGTGTTTGTCAATAACCGCGACATCGCCGCGCTGGATATGCTCACGGCGGCGGATCTCTTCCACAACACCCAAACGGTCAGCGCCTACGGCAAATACAAGGGCCGTCCGGCTTACGGATTCAAAAATACCGCCATACCCTACGACTTGTATCTGCTGCATGATTTTGACAAAGCCATGCAGAAACCATACAAACTGCTGGTTATGCTCAACGCTTTTTACTTGAGCAGTGCAGACCGCAAGCATATCCAAAACACGCTGGCAAAGTCCGGTAAAACCGTTCTCTGGCTCTACGCGCCGGGTTTTGTTGACCGCCAACACGGCAGCAACGTGGAGTTTGTCAGCGAACTCACCGGGTTCAAACTTACTTGCGAACACCGTTTTTTGCGCGATCCGGCACTGAATGTAACTGCCGATAACTGGACTGCGCATCAGGTGGCAGCCGAAAAAAACGCCTATGCACCAACGGATCTGCTGCTGGGCCCGGTTTTCCGCATCGACGACCCGGAGGCAACGGTCATCGGGCGCTACACTCACGACCGCACCCCGGCGCTGGGGGTCAAAAAAGTTCAAAATATGACCAGTATTTTCTGTGCAGTACCGCGGCTTACGCCGGAACTTTTCCGCGATGCCGCGCGGCTGGCGGGAGTACATATTTACAGTAACGCGGCAGTTTCGCTGAACGCCAACAAACACGTTATAAGTATTCACGCGCCACTGGGGATGGATGATGTTATTACCCTGCCGGCCAGCACCACAGTGCTGGATCTTTTTACCGGCGAGATCACCGCGCGCAACACCACATGTGTACCGCTGAAACTTGCGCCCGGCAGCAATGTACTCTGGTATATCGGCAGTGATTCCGAAGTTCAACATATCCAACAAGAATTAAAGAAAGGCAAATGAACATGAAAAAGCTCATCGTATCGCTCTGCTCGGCGCTTGCGGCATTCACACTGACGGCAGAAAACACTGCCACCGGCAGCATCCGCATGGATTGCAATGGCGATCTGAATATCACCGGCAACGGCAAAACCGCAGTGGCTCAAACCGTTGCGCCGCAGTTCGACAACAATACCGCGCTGGTTTTCGGCCCGAAAAACCGGGTTTTGCTGCCCCAGTGCAATATGCTCAAAAGCAGCGCCGGTACTTTGGAAATGCGCCTGAAAAGTCTGGACTGGAACGGCAGTGACAATACCTTTAAATATTTCTTTTACGCCCGCAAAAACGGCGGTTCCGATGTGATTTTCATGCGCAAAAACCATAAAGGTTCTCTGGAATTTGCCATCGGCAAACTGCCGCATGACCTGTCGGTATTGCAGCACGATATTTCCGGCTGGGGACCCAATGAGTTCCACACCATAAAAGTTTGCTGGGGGGCAAGCCGGATGGTGCTTTATGTGGATGGCAAAGCTGTGGCCGAACGCAAGTACCAGGACAAGAATCTGGTCTGGAGCGACCCCATGTGGATCGGCGGCAGCATTTGGGGTACATCCGGCGGCAAAAGCGCGCTGGATTATTTCCAGCTCTCGGATAAAGCGGATTTTTGACCGGCAAGTAAAGTTTATTTTTTGCGGCGCTGCCCCGGCGGCACGCCGGTCAAACGCTTGTAAAAGCGCGAAAATGCGTAGACATTATTGAAGTTCAACAACATAGCGATTTGACTCAACGAAAAATCTGTAAAATCCAGGTAGCGGTTTATCTGATATAAAAGGGCGTTGTCGATCAATTTTTTGACCGACAGCGCCTGGTTTTTCCCGCCGGAATGTTGAACTGTTTTGCTGAAAAGGTAATTCAGCTGCGCGGTGTTCATATCCATCTGCCGGGCGATTTCGTCCACACTGGTACAGCCGGTGCCGCCCAGTACGATCTGGCGGATCTTCCGGAACAGTTCTGGCTCTTCCGGCTCAACGGCTGTATCCTGATTCATAAAATGTTTGACCGTCAGCGACAGAATACCTTCGACGATCTCGCGCGTTTCCGAATCGATGGGCAGCGCGTAACGAGCCGACGGCAGATGGCAGCCGCTCAAACTTTTTATGCACCAGGAGCTGAATTTGCATTGTCCGGCAAACCGGGCGCCAACAGGAGTTGGATCGACTTCAAATTTAAGCGAATAAAACTCGTTATCGCCATCCGGATAGCTGACCATATGCCCCACGCCGCGCGGGATCAGGAGCATATCGCCGCGATGCAGTACAAAAAGCTGTTCTGCTGTACGCATCAAAATTTTGCCGCGCACGCAAAGCTCCAACTGGCAATACGGGTGATACTCCAGTTGGCGCTGATTGCCGTGCGAAAGGTGTTCCCACGAGCGGCCCCAGTGCAGCAGTCTGACTTTCATAAAGACATTTTTCGTAAAAATGGTAAAAATTTTTATTTTTTTGATATTGTAATATATCACGCACTGCTGTATATTCAAGTCTTTAGAAAAATATGTTTTGAAAAATATTACCGGAAAACTTTTCCGGTAAATCTTTATTCATTAGATTGATATGAAAGCCGACGATAACATGAAAACCTCTGTTGGTGCTGCCACTGCTCTGCTTTGCACCGCATTAAATGCAGGCAGCGCCGATCTGCCCGGCCGGACTTTTGATAAATTGACTTATAACGGGATGCAAATCTCTGCCGGACGCGCCCTGACCGACGATGAGATTTCCGCGCTGGCCGGCCAACAGAAGATCCTGTGCATGATCGGCGACAGCGTCAGTTGGGCCGAAGATGGCGACCATTTCCGCAACGAGCTGCTGAAACTTATGCCTGATCTGGCTTTTGCCGGCACGCATACTGCCGCGCTGGGCTACTCACATGCCGCCGAAGGCGGCGACTCCACGATCCGGGTGCTGAACCGTTTGAACGACCCGCAGCGCGTACCCGATGCGCCTTACTACCACTTGCTGATCGGCATCAACGACTGCAGCGCAGCAAAAAATGATGAACAGAGCGCCGATGTGGCCGCCGGGATCGCCGACCGGATCGAAAAAATCGTGAATATACTGCTGGCCAGACCCGGCACGCGCAAGGTTTTTCTCGGAGCGCTGCTGCCCAGTCCATTTGATATGCAAAGCGGCGGATCAACGGTGCGCGAACGCACCGGCAGCGTAACCAACGCCATATTGCGGAAAAGTTTTGCCGAACGCTTTCCTGATGGCCGCGTAGTGTGGATCGAATACGAAAAACCATTGCACCAGAATCTCTCCGAGTGGAAAAAGCCGGAAAATCTGCGCGGCGCACACCCGACCGCTCAAGGTTACAAACAAGTGGCGGCAATCGCTGCTCCGGTATTGCGCAAGCACATGGAGCCGACCTTGCTCAATGGCACCGGCCATGGCGTAGAGACAGTCAATTTGTGGGATGCAAAACTCAATTTGACTCCACCGCTGATTCCCGGCTGGTACACGCTTTCGCTGGAACTTGAAAACTGCGATCAGGTTGTTTTTACGCTTTACTCGGATGCAAGCGACCTCAAGCAGCAGTTTCAAAAGAGTTACACTCTTTCCGGGCCGGCCGGACAGCGGCTGGAGGTCAATTTTATGACCGGTTATCAGAATTACGGCTATACGCTTGCGCCATTTAAGATAAAAATCCACTCCGGAGGCATGAAGAATGTGCAAATCGAAAAAATGCGCCCGCTGCAGCACGCATCAATTTACGGACAAGGTACCTTTGTCGATACAACCAGTCCCATTGCTGCCGGCGAAATAATCGTAAACGCCCCCGGACTCGCCGCCGGGAGTAAATACCGGTAAATTTTTACGTTTACACCATTTTTAGAGTATAAATATATGGTTTTGCAGCTTATCAAGCCTTGACAAGATATTAAAAGTCATGTATACTATTACAGTAACAGTAATCAAGGTAAAAAAATATATTTTTCAGTATAAAACAGTAAAAACAAAGGAAAAAAATCAGTTATGAAAAAGAATTTTACCCTCATCGAACTTTTGGTGGTAATTGCCATCATCGCTATTCTGGCGGCCATGCTGCTGCCGGCACTCTCTGCCGCGCGTGAACGCGCCCGCAGCACCGACTGCGTCAGCCGCCTCAAACAGATCGGTTTAGGTACCATGATGTATGTGGAAGATTATGACGACTGGTATCCCAAAGCCTTTATGTACTCCGGCACCGGCTGGCCGCGCGGCTATGTGAATATGCAATATGTGGACAGGATCGAACACTTCAACTGCCCGTCCAACACCAGCGCTACGAAGTGCGAAGGCAAAACCGATGCCGGGTACAGAAGTTCCTATGGGATCAATTATATGAGCATTGCTTCTTCCAACCGTTACCCCGACTCGGTTTCGGATAAATCCATACCCGCCAAAGTCATGCAGATCGCCAATCCCAGCGATACGATCTATGCCGGAGATACCCTGAACCCCACTCAAGGCTATGGGGACTATCTGGCTTACGACAGCACCTCGCTGACCGCCAACAACGGCGTATTTATTCCGCGCCACGGCAACACTTGCAACATCGTCTGGTGCGATGGCCACGTTGAAGGCGCCCAGGGAAAAGACACCGTTGATCTCTACGAAAAAGCGCTTGGCACTTATGCCAATACCAACAGCAAGTGGGACCGCAAATAACAGTTGCGGACATATTTCAAAAAAATCATGGCGGAGGTGGCAAAACCATGCCGGCTCCGCCCTTGTTTTGAGTCAAAATGCAAACGTTGGCTGCCTCCTGAAACTTTCAATATTTTGTTTTTGGGCCAAAACTCTGTTATATTGCCGGTTGACTCCTTTGATTCCATGATCGGAAGGTCAATCCCCCGCCTTTTGCGTTCACAACACCTGGCAATGTTTCCGCAATCCCGGCAATAAATCAGCCTATGACCGGAGAGGTTTTTGCGCAAACGTCATCCGCACCAAAAGCGTTTTTTGCAAAATTATGGAATTTCTTCAGCAAAATATTTGAAAAATATGTTTTTGCGGCTACACTAGATAAGTGGATTATGGAATATCTGTGTATTTTTTCTAAACGAAAGGTTATTATATGAAAAACTTCCTTAAACTTGCCGGTATTACTGTGCTGGCATTGGTCTTCTTGCCGCTGTATGCACAAAAAGAGTGGCAGCCGGCCGGAAAAAAACTTGCTCCCCAGCGGATCAAAAGCGGCACTTCCGGCAGTGTCATTGAGTTTCCGGCAGTAAAAGCGCCGAACAATATGGCCGTGGTGCTGCTGTGCAATATGCGTCTGGAGTCCCCGGCCAACGGCGGTTGGAATCAGCTGGCCGGAATCAATCTCAACGGCAAAGATTTTACGGCCAAAACCGTCAGCGGTTCGCCCCGTATCCTGATGCGTTCCAAATCCTGCCTGACCACGCATCCGCGCGAAAAAACCGTCGATTGGTTCCGCGGTTCCGGTATTCTGGTGTTTTTCGGCCCCGACGGCAACGAAGTTATCGACAAACGCATCACCACCGACCGCAAACTCGGGTACAAATACGCCTTTGATATCAGCGACATGGTCAATTATGTAGTCATCGGTATGGACGACCGTATCGAAAGCGCCGAAGTCAACCGCCTCGTATTCAAAAACCTCCTGCCCGCCCAGTACCCCAACGACCTGCTGGTCAAAGATATTCAGATCATGCTGGTTCCCAAAAGCCAGATGCTGAAACTTTCCGGCGTGGAACTGCGTCCGTACAAGACAGCCGCCCGGGCCGCCACCATCAAAGATGGTAAATGGCAGCTCGATGTCAGCTGTAACGGCACGATCACCGTTACAGCTGACGGCGAAAAAAGTTATATCGAATCCGAGTACAGCTTTATCGCCACGCCGGAAATGCAGTTCAACACCTTCGGTGGAGTCAAGCTCTCCGGGCAGAAAGGTATCAGCGCCAGGGTCGATCAAGTCGATGCCAACACGATCAAAGCGGTGTTCCGCACGCCATCTTACACCATCGAACGCACCATAACCAGGGCCTCCGCAGAACGCATCACCGTGCAGGACAAACTTCTCAATACTACCACATCTGACCTCGGGCTGGTCTGGCGCCACCACGCCGGGCAGCGTACATTGCCGGTCAACGGCAGCCGCATCGCAGGTCAGAGCAACGCCAGCAAGGTGATCTTCCACAGCTCCTGCAACCCGACCGTATTTGTCAAGGGCAACCAATCCGCCCTCGGTCTGGTGGCCGAAGATACCGTCAGCCGCGCCCAGCTGGTGCTTACCGCCAGCGGCAACGACTACACCATGGGCAGCGAAGGCCTGGGTCTGCCCGCCGGCGACAGCGTGGTGTTGGATTGGGCCATCTATCCGTTGAACGGCGCGGACAAAAATTATTTTGACTTTATCAACCGTGTGCGCCGCGACTGGGGAGTCAATTTGACAGTCCCCGGCCCTTACGGCATCAGCGGTTCGGTCATCAAGGGCTTCCGCCCCACCGTAGCGGGGATATCGCCGTGGTTTGAATATGGCCGCCAGTGGTACCGCACCCGCGATGAATACGTTGCAGTCGTCAAACCCAAGATGGAAAAGCTCCGCAAAGCTTACCCCGGGATCAAACTGCTCGGTCAGCTGGAAACCAACCTGGTTCCCATGGATATGAGCCAGTACGAATGGGGTAAAGAAATGCCTCTTACCTACGGCGACCGCAAAAACCCCAAAACCAAATACGGTCAATTCATTTCGCCCGAACTTACCCGTAAACTCGATGCGGTAACGCCTTACAAAGACTCCATTATCCGCGACGAAAAAGGCAACGCCATGATCGATACGCACTATGTTTACGAAGAACTGCCCCACATCAATATCATGGTTCAGCCGGAAGTCGGCAACTACCGCTACCAGACATTCTTTGAACACATTGATTACCTGATGGACGAAGTCGGCTTCAACGGCGTTTACATCGATCAGTTCCAGCCCTACATCGTCGGCGGGTTCAGCGAAGACCGCTGGGATGGCCGCACCGTGGTGCTGGACAAAACCGGCAAGATCATCAAAAAGCGTTACAGCTACGCCATTACCGGCGCAGTGGCGCGCGGCAACATTCTGCGCTATGTGGCCAATAAGGGCGGCGTGGTCGTGGTCAACGGCCACCCGATGAGCCGCGAAGAACAGAATACCGGCGTGATCAGTTTTCAGGAAATGGAAGGCGACCCGGTGAATCCGATCCCCTTTATGACCGCCAAGCCCCCGGAATTCCGCTGGCAGACCAGCGGCCATCTGGCTTCGCCGATCATTCTGGGGGTGCGGCCCAACCTCCACCAGCGCGCCGCAGTTACCGATGGGCGCGACCGCCGGGCCGAAATCATCAACAAGTCCATTATCACGGCGGCCCGCAACGGCGTGCTGTATTACTATTACGGTTTGGAACAGCCGCTCACCGGCCCCAACGCCGGCAGTTTTGAAGTTGCCAGCTACATGTTCCCCTTTACCCCGGTGGAACTGGGCGAAGGGGTGCTGAAAGGTAAAGAACGCACCATTGCGGTCTACTCCGGTAAATTCACGGTCGCCGGCAGTAAGCAGCCCCAGCTGCATTATTTCAATAACTTCGGTATCCGCAAAGCTGCCGGCTGGAATATTTCCGGTCAGCCCGGAGCCTGGACCGTCGAAGTTGAAATCGACGATTGGAACGAAATCGCCATTATCGAAGTACAGGATTGATTCTTCCCAACTTTATCCGGGGGGTGTTGCAAAACTCTGAATAGTTTTGCAACACTTTTTTTGTAGTAATTAAGCTCAAATATGTAACATATCCGGTTATTCTGCGTTATATTTTTGCATTTTCTCATAAATTTGCTTTGAGGGG
>SUWA01000128.1 GCA_015061695.1 Lentisphaerota bacterium | reverse complement strand
GGCAAACTGCCCTCTCATGCGTTCGCGGCCCTGACCGGGCTTTGCGGCGTTCCGCCGCATGAGCTGTTGGCTGGCTATATTGTTCATAATACCAATCGGGGCTGTTGCAAAACAGTTTTGCAACAGCCCCTATCTTTTATCCGGTCAAACTGATTGTTTTATGCTTGATCAATCAGTGATGCCGCGGTCTTCAGCAATAAAGCCGGTGGCGCGGTAACCCATCGAGTAGTGTCCGTTGCCGGAGGAAGTTACGATTTTTTTGGCGCTGTCAATATAAGCCGAGGCCGAACCGTCGCAGAACACCACATTGAAGGTGTTTTTGTGCGGCAAAGCACTGGTGTACGCATTTTGGATGCAGATAAAGTCGAAAGCCAGCGCCATGGACGAAGGTCCGCTGGCTTTCTTGTTGTCAAAGCTGTCGCTGTTGCCGACCAGAGTGGGCATGGGGCCGCTGATGCGGAACGAATTGTCGGTCCAGTCAGTAACTTGCTTCCAGCCGGCACTGTAGTAACCGATGATGGTAGTGGTGGTGGTTTCCTGCTTCCATGCTCCGGGCGTTACCCGATCACTGGCGTGATTGATGGTCAGACTGGGGCAGTAGAAAGAGGCGGGGCTGGTAACGTAGCCATCCACATAAAGTCTGCCCATGTTGTAACTGCCGGTAGCAGTCAGCGGTCCGACAATGAATGTGTCGTTGCGTCTGATATTGGTACGGTAATCTTTGTTGTCATTAGCATACATGATTTCGCCCAGCCCCAGCTGCTTGAGGTTGGAGAGGCAGTTGCTCTGACGCGCACGTTCACGCGCAGCTGAAAGTGCAGGCAGCAGCATGGCAGCCAGAATGGCGATGATGGCGATTACCACCAGAAGTTCGATGAGGGTGAATTGTTTTTTCATTTCTGCTTCCTATTGTTGTTTTAAGGTTATTTTTTGCAATAATGTTTGTTACTGTGATATTGTACATCAATTCAAACGTTTTGTCAAGGGCTGAAAAATATTTTTTGCATTTTTTATATTAAAACATAAGACAAAAACCGTATTTCCGCTCAAAATACAAAAAAGGGGGGGCTGTTACAAAACTATTCAGAGTTTTGCAACACCCCCCTCAATGGTCGTTTGCTGTCCCCCCGGCGACCAGCTGCAGTATTCCACACCGCCGCCGTACTTTCCCCAAAAAAATTTTAACTGATTTTATTTTCGATTGCCAGATAACCGTATTTTTCGAGATAGCGCATAAAATCTATCACCTTGCCGATCTCTTCATCAGAGGTATTGCGAGCCAACCCCACATCGGCCATCCGGATCGCTTCCAGCAGATTCACTTTGCCATCCAGATAAGAGTAATAAAGTTTATTGATCCGGCCGCCGCAATAACTGCGTTCAGCGTAAGGTACTTTGTTCAGACACCAGGTCGTACCGGGTTCGAAACGGGTGATGATCATACCGGCGGCAGTTTTTTCGTTGTCGGTAATGATCGGCAATTCATCGTCCGGCAGACGGCAGGATGCGATCTGTTTTTCGGCTTCATCATCAGTAATGACGCCCGGCATCCACTGTTCAATGGATTTAAGCTGACCGACGGCAAAGTCGCACCGTACTTTGCGCTCAAACGGTGTATCAAAACGGTAATCCGACGCGCGTTCGGCGGCTATCTTGCACATTCCCGGCAGCGCCTTGCGGTAATCTCCGGCCTCACCGCAGATCAAAAATGCCGCCAGCAGTGCCACCAGTTTACTGGCTGACTCGGCTAAATCCCAATCCACCTCCGCAAAGATCGCGCTGGAAGAGTGATGCAGCGGCGATGGAGTATTTTCCACATAAAGCCAGTTGGTCGGAACTCCATAGAGTATATCGCCGCCCATAGTGTCGTCCGAAAGTGTCCCGTAGGTGGGGTCGATCCGCAATTCCGGCATCACCTCGCGGATCATCTGCATCATCAGTATATCGCCGAAAAACGGCATACCGAACGTACTCAAGCGCCAGTGCATCGGAAAGCCGAAATCCCGGTACATTACAGTGGAAATCATATCCAGATTCATCGCTGCTTTGAGTTTATGCCGGCCGCCGGACAGATAAAACACAAAACCGTAATGCTCAAAACTGAATACCGCGCGCAAACTTTTTTTCAGTTTCAAGCCGGAATTTTTTATCATCCGGCCGATCTCGATACCGGCGGCCACACCGGAGGCATCATCGGACATAAACGGTTCATACATGTGGGCAAACAAACCGTATTCTTCGCTGCTTTCGCCGGGAATGACCCCGGTAACGGTATAGATTTTGCCATCATATATCCGGGCTTTGAGTACGCCTTCCAGCACCACTTTATGCCCCATTTTAAGTTCATTTTTCAATGCAAACGCCCGCCGCGCGGTAATAATGAATATCGGCAGACGTGCTTCGCCTTTAAGGTAGTACCACCCCCACGAGCCCTGCCCGTTCATCCAACGCGTTGAATCCGCATCGTGCCAGCCCTGTTCAAAGTCAGTAGCCACGATGCCCAATGCGCCGGCCTGGGCCAACGGCTGATTCACTGCACCGGTGGGCATACCGTTGTAAAGCACCCAGCGGCCTTTCATGCGTTCCATGTGAGTGGGATCATACTCAATAAGTTCGCCGGTGCTGCCTTCGTCGGGAGTCGGGCCGCTCCAGGTGGCAGCAGAATAAGCTATTTCGTCGCTGTCGGCAATGATGCGCTGATCTTCCGGCCACGGCGACAGAACTTTGAGGTAGGCGCGTCCTTCCAGATCCCACGCTTCGGGCATGACCGAATCATTCACACAAGTAACACCGTCGGCGGGGTGTTCGATCCGTTCGACCTGTTCAAAACCGGCCTTGCGCAGCTCTTCGGCAATGTAAGCTGTGGAAGCATCAAAATCCGAATGGCAGACCCGTTTTTCCAACTCGTAGATACGGCGGGTATTACGTTCAAAATCCGCTGCTGAATAGTGTGAACCCAATTGTTCAAAAATCTGTTTGAAATCCATATTTCAACCTCTCCTGACTCTGTTGGCAAACAAAAAATACTGCACCGCAAAGCACGGGATAATGCAAGGGGCGATACAACTGTAAAGTTTTGATTTTCAGTACATATTCCGCAGCCGCCGGATGCGTTCTGCCGTATCCGGGTGGGTGGAAAAAAGTGATTTTACCGGGAAATAAAAATACATCGGCCCCACCGTATTACCCCCCATATCGTGCGCAACTTTGCTGTTGTAACGCGGACAGTCATCGGAAAGTTTTTCCAGCGCTCTGGCCAGACCTTCGTTATAAGCGCAAAGTCTGACGGCAAAAGCGTCGGCCGCATACTCGCGTTTGCGCGAGATCGCCATCACCATCAAAGTCGAAATCAACCACGTCAAAGGTTCGATAAACAAATAAAGCAGCAGTCCGACCAGCACCGCCCCCAGCGATCCGAGCGATCCGCCCCGTTCATCATCCTCATCGCGGGCCGACGCAAACCACATAACGAGATACCCCACGCACTTGATTATCTGCGCCAGAATCATCATCGCCGTCTGCGCTGCGGCCGCAACCTGACACACCATTACGTCGCGGTGAACAATGTGGGCTATTTCGTGTGCGATCACGCCTTCCAGCTCCTGATCGTCCATCATATCAGCCAGACCTTGTGTAACTGCCACCACGGCCGAATTGGGTCCCCAACCGGCGGCAAAAGCGTTCGGTACATTGCTCCGCATAATATAGACTTTCGGCGTTTTGATCAAACCGGCGGCGATCGACAAACCTTCCACCAGTTGAATGATCCGCCGCTGCTGCGGATCTTCCGGTCTGGCTCTTACGCATCCGGTCAGCTGCAGCACGGCAAATTTGGCGCACAGCAGTTCAAAAGGAATCACCACCAGCGCCACGACTAATCCGATCTGCAGACCAAGCACTTCATCCAGCAGCATAAAACCCAGCAGCCACGACAAGGCGATTATACACCCCGCCATCATCAGCAGCAATATAACTGTTTTGATGTAATTGGCGCGAACTTCTTCGCTGGCAATGCGCACTTTTTCCGGCTGCATGATGCAAAAAGCTCCACCGGATTACTTGAGGTTGCCGATCCGCAGATCGTCGGCTTCGGCGCGTGCGGTTTCGGCGATTTCGAACATCTTTTCCGGAGTGCAGCCGATCATACCGGCCACGATGCTGTCAGGGAAGACCACGATCACCTGATTGTAGGTCGATACACTCATATTGTAGCGGGTACGCGCATAGGTTACTTTGTCTTCGCAGTCGCGGATATCATTCATCATCTGCAAAAACGATGCGTTGGTACCCAGTTCCGGATAGGCTTCGGCTGTGGCCCGGATCGTGGGAATGATCGAGTTGAGTTTTTCGTTGGCAGCCATAGCTTCGGCGCGGTCACTGCTGGCAAGACCGCTGCGGGCCGCGGTCAGTTTGGTCAGAACATCTTCTTCAAACTTCATCTGCATTTTCAATGTATCGACCAGATTCGGCAGGATATTGGCTTTGCGTTTGAGCTGCACATCAATACCGCTCCAGGCTTCGGCAATAACCACCTTGAGCCGCTTGAGCTTGTTGTTTACAGCAATAAACCACAATACGATCAACGCAACGACAACCAGTGTAATAATAAGACCCCAGGGCATATTATTTCTCCTTTTTATTTTTAATTGAATTTAACAGATCCAAGTCTTTGGCGCTAAAGA
The DNA here is from genome assembly GCA_015061695.1 of Lentisphaerota bacterium. Classification (GTDB taxonomy): domain Bacteria; phylum Verrucomicrobiota; class Lentisphaeria; order Victivallales; family Victivallaceae; genus SIG78. The sequence continues at coordinate 171 of SUWA01000128.1, read as the reverse complement.
TAACACTTTATTTATTAAAAAGCAAGTTTTTTCCTGCTGCACACACTTAAAAAGAGCTTTTTTTGTTATTGTCCTAAATTTTGTGAAAAACATTTGTAATTGCCAATGTTGATGACAACATTGCCTACACAATTCATTTTGTTTTGCCAATAGTCCTCCCACGCTTTGGCA
>SUWA01000019.1 GCA_015061695.1 Lentisphaerota bacterium | reverse complement strand
CGCTGGAAAAGGTCTTCCTGCCCACCGCCGATGATATTGCCGCAGCCGTCAAGGCCACGCTGTAATTTGAGCAAGTTATCAGGAGATACTCAATATGGCAACTAAAATTCCGATTCCGAAATTGGGACAGTCCGAAGAGACTGTTGTGATCGATAACTGGAAGGTCAAGGAAGGCGATACCGTCAAAAAAGGCGATGTCATCTTTGAAGTTGAAACCGATAAAGCCGTGCTGGAAGTCGAATCCCAGTTTGAAGGCACGATCCTCAAGATCCTGGTTCCGGCCGGTAAAGAAGTTCCGGTCATGACCACCGGTGCCATCATCGGCGAAGCCGGCGAAGCGGTTCCTGCGGATATGCTCGAAGCCGCCCCGGCGGCAGCTCCGGCTCCGGCCGCAGCCCCTGCCCCCGCGCCTGCGGCGGCTCCCGCTCCGGCGGCGCCCAAAGCAGCTCCGGCAGCTGCGGCAGCTCCCGCTCCGGCGGCAGCTCCGGCCCCGGTCAAAGCGGCGGCTCCCGCTCCGGCTCCGGCTGCCGGCAAGCTCAAGGCTTCGCCCCGCGCCAAGAAATTTGCGCAGGATTACCTGATCGACCTTAAAAAGGTCCAGGGTACCGGCGGCAACGGCCGTGTAACCGAAAAAGATGTCAAAAACTATCTGGAAGCTACCGGCTACAACGATCGCAAGATCACGCCCGTGGCGTTCAATCTGGCCAAGGCCGAAGGTTTGGAACTCATCGAAATCGAAGGCACCGGCGACAATGGCCGTATTACGCTTTCGGACGTCAAAGTTGCGATCGACTCCCGTCCGCAGGCCATGACGACCATGCGCAAAGTCATCGCCCAGCGTTTGAGCCAGAGCAAGCAGACCATTCCGCACTTCTACGTTACTGTAGCGGTGGAAATGGACAATATCATGGCGTTCCGCAAACAGCTTAAAGCCGACGGCATCAACTTGAGCGTCAACGTGTTTGTGCTTAAAGCCGTGGCGCTGGCGCTGAAGGAATTCCCGCTGGTGAACAGCGTTTGCGACGGCAGCTTTGTTACCAAAAAACCGCATATCAATGTGGGTATGGCAGTTTCCATCGACAATGGTCTGGTGGTTCCGGTTCTGCGCGACACCGACAAGATGGGTCTGGATGAGATCCAGGAAGAATCCGGTATTCTGGCCGAAAAAGCCCGCGCCGGCAAACTCTCGCCCGCCGATATGCAGGGTGGTACGTTCACCGTATCCAACATGGGTATGATGAATGTGGAAAGCTTTGGTGCGATCATCAACCCCGGCGAAAGTGCCATTCTGGCGGTTGCCAGCGGCGTTCCGACTCCGGTGGTGCGCGATGGCGAAATCGTTGTGCGCAATATGATGAAGATCACCTTGAGCGCCGACCACCGCGTCATCGACGGCTCCATGGCCGCGGCGTTTGTCAACGTGGTCAAAGCCAAACTGGAAGATGCTGAACTCTGGAAGAGCATGCTCTGACAGTAACGCATTCTGCTTATGGATCCCTGCAGAAGTTGAGCTTCTGCAGGGATTTTTTTTATATAGTGATTGCAAAAATTTCATCCCGGTGTATCTTAAAAGGAATAACAATCACATAAAAATATTTTCAGGAATACGTTATGAGCCCAAAATCCTCATCCCCGAATTTGGCACAACTTGATGAATCGACCGTTTTCCCAACTGATCCAACCATGCCGCGGATACGGTGCGATGAAGCGCTGCCATTGGGCAACGGCTTGCTGGGTGCGCTGGTGTGGTTGGCAAACGATCAGCTCTGTATTTCGCTCAACCGCAGTGATTTGTGGGACGAACGCCGACCGGCGGCAGAAAAAGATCCGCTTTACAACTGGCAGGATATGTGCCGTCTGATCGCAGCAAACAAGTGGGATAAACTTACGGAACTCTTCCGCAAAGCGCCCACCGAGCCCTACCCTACACTGCTGCCCGGTGGCCGTTTGGAAATAGCATGGCAGACAAAGGCTTGTAAATTTTCGCTCAACGAAACCACCGCCACGGCTCAAATAACCACACCGGAAAAAACTCTGGAAATTTTTGTACCGTCCGGGGAAGATGCCGTCTGCCGCTGGCGGCTTGATTCCACACAAATCGACTGCATATTGCGAATGCCGCTCTTTGAAGAAAATGCCAATATCCAGGCTCCGCTGCTGGGGTATAAGCGCTCCGGCAGCCAATCCGGCAACCGGCAAATCCTGTGCATGGAATTACCCGGCGGCAACTTTGCTTTTGCGCTGGCATCGGACTGTAAAATCATCGGCAATACCACCGAGGGGGCAACCGTTGTCGCCGTGGGTTCAACGGCAGAAACTGCGGCAGCCGAAGCCGGAAAAATGCTGGATAATGCGTTAAAGGTCAGATTTGAAGTCAGTTGCGCACAACATAAAAAAGCGTGGCACCAATTTCATAAAAACTGCAATATCAAATTCAAAGATAGATCTCTTACTGCGTTGTGGCGCCAAGCCCGTTATTTCTTTAACTGCAACGCCCGGAAAGGCCGCCCGGCGGCAGGTTTGCCGGGAGTCTGGGCAATTGATGATCAAACCTTTCCCATCTGCCGGGGTGATTACCACCATAATCTGAATACCCAATTTACTTATCTGGGGTATCCGGCAGCCAACGATCTGGCAGGCGGCAGGGAGTTTCTGGATTTTATGTTCTCCTTGCGGAATGTACATAAAGCGTGGGCGCAAAGTTTTTACGGTATAAAAAACGGGATCGTCATTCCCGGTGCCATGACTCAAGCCGGCGGAGCAGTTCCGGGCATCGTCAATTACACTTATCACCCGGATAACGGCTTGTGGGTGGCATGGATGTTTTACCGCCATTGGCGATATACGCTGGATGATGCTTTTCTGAAAGACATTGCGTACCCCTATGTAAGCGACGTTGCCCGCGGCGCCATTGAACTGGCAGCGCTGGATGCAAATAACAAATACATCTACCCGTGGCACGCCTTTCCGGAACTGGGTGATGAGCAGCCCGAATCATACTTCAAAACTATGACCGCATACGTCAACAGCAATCTCCACGCCGTGCTGACCGCGTTGAGCGATATGGCAGATAAGCTGCAGCTGCCCGGTGAACAGCAATATTGGCAGGAGTGTTTGACTCATTGCCGCGAACCGCAGGAGTTTGCTGCCGATTTTGATTATTATTTGCATCACAAACATGTGCTGGGCGTTCAACCGGGCAAACCGCTGGATATATCGCACCGGCATCACTCGCATTTGATGTCATTTTACCCCTATGATGTACTGGATACTGAAAATGATGCAGAAATACGCCAATTGGTGACCGATAGCATCGACCAGCTGGATTTTCTCGGCACCGGTTTGTGGGTCGGCTTTTCGCTGAACTGGGCGGCAATCATGGCAATGCGTATCGGCAATGCACGGAAAGCATTTTACTGGTTCGATATTTACCGGAAATGCTTTTTGGGCATCAACGGTTTTTACTATAACGGCGACTTCAAAAACACCGGCTGCAGCGCCTACAAATACCGTCCGTTTACACTGGAAAGCATCTTTGCCGGACAGGAACTTTTACAGGAAAGCGTCTTGAGCGAAAGCCGTGGCATATTAAAGTTTTTCCCCGGGATGACCGTACTGCAAAGTGCAGAGTTCAAAAACTTGCGTGCGCCGGGGGCATTCCTCGTTTCGGGCAAACTCAAAGATTATAAAATCAGGCAAATCACCATCTGTTCCGAAGCTGGTGCGGTGCTGCGCTTTGCCAACAACTCCAACTTGTACTGGAACATTGTTGACAGCAACGACAGCATTATCTATTCGGGAAGCGACCGGATCATCACCCTGCCGACCGCAGCCGGAAAAGTCTACATACTGACTCCGGAACTGTAAAAGCACTTTCAACGCGGATATTTCCGGATATTTTCATTCAGGATCCAGCCTTCGGTGTTTCCGGAGCGCACCAGCGATGTATTGGAACGCTTTTCCAGAATCCGCACCTCGCTGCCGCCGCTCAAACTCCCGGACGGCTCCGTATTATCCGGGTTGGGAAAATTGTAAAGATCGGCCTGTTTGACCACTACCATGGCGTCATTGCTCCGGGCAGATGCTGTCAGGCTCAACAGCGCCGCCAGAACGATCACCATCCATGCCGCGATCACGGCAGTCAAAGCCCAACGCCACGCCTGACTCATGCGCTTGCGCAAGGCCATTATCACGCAGAAGATAAAAAATCCCAACGCCGCGGCAAAGCAGTAATCCTCCCAGCGATACCAGTCGCGGCATGATTTCAGCCAGCCAACCGGAGTATTATCCGAAGTATGATTATCCAGCAGTAATTTGCGACGCATGAGGTTGCGGTTTTCGATCGTGGCCCGGTCGGATGGATTCAACCGGCCGGCAGCTTCAAAGAAAAACAGCGCCAGTTCCGGTTTGTTTTCCGCCTCCGCAATACAACCGAGATTATAGAGTACATGACAATCAGTCGGATTCTCGCGGTCATACTGCTCAAAATATTTTCCGGCAGATGGATAATCACCGTGGTCAAAGGCTTGGAGCGCACGAGTCCAATCCTGCGGAATATGGTGGTCTGTTTTTTCAGCGGCAGTCAAAGGAGTACCCATCAGAACCGCCACACCGATGACAACACACTTGAGTACATTCAAAAGCACCCGTCGGGTGCGGGCGGCATCATTGAGTGCCTTGCCGGACAATTTCGATGGCAGGTAACTTATATTGGCACATTCCTGTATGACTTCGGCAACTTCAAAGTTACAGGTATGTGCGGCAACTTCTTCGGGCGTGGAACCGGCCGGCAATCCCCATAAATCACATAAACAATCGGCAATTTCGCCGGTAACCAGCCGCGGCAATTCTTCATCCTGAACAGTGCGGAGCTTTTCGGCCAATAAGCTGCGCCTGGCATTGGCTTGCCGGCGGCGCTGCCAATCGGGATCTTTCCGGCGCAGCTGCCGGTAATACCGGATCAACTCAACGCTCAAAAGCAGTATTGCTCCGGCCAGAACCAGAACTCCGGCCAGAATCAGCCGGTTGCGGCGATAAAACTGACTCCATGCGCTTTCCGGAGCTTTTTTGCAATAAAGCAAAGCCGATGGCTTGACCGTGGATGCGTCCGGAGCGGGTTCGGACTCGTCGTCAAGCCCGTGCCCGGATTGGCCGCCGGGCTCTGACGGCGGCAGCGCGGCACCGTTCAGCGGCGGATCGACCGTTACCTTGTCCGCAAAAGTCAAACTCTGGTACCGACCGGCTTCCGGATCAAAATAAAGCCACTTCAAGTCGATCGGCAGCACTCCGCTTTTAAGCGGAATTATTATATATTCCAAAGTTAAACTGTCATTCTGCCGGTTCACCTGCCCCGGATATACCCGGCAGGAGTTCAACTGCAAAACAGGAGCAGAAAAACTTTCAAAACCGCCCTGCCCGCTGATAACTATTTGCAAACTCAAAGGTTCCAGCGCATTGATCCTTTCTTTATCCAACGTGCAAATCATCTGATATTGGCCGATCAATTTGGTAAAAGGCTCATTTCCGGGGAGTTCCGGCAACGGCAAAACCGATATTTCAGGCAGTTCAACTTTAAGTTTGCGCTGGATTTCGCGGTAATGAGTGCTGCCGAAAAAACTGTTGCTCCGTGACTTAACCGGAACTCTTATCTGGCACGGCACAATGCCACTGATTTGCAATTTTCCGGGAGCCAGCGGTCGCACGGCGGTATTGAAAATTATTTTACCATAAACTACATTATCCACCACTGCGCGATTCTGCCGCGGCACGGCAAAGTCTTTGTTCCGCGGATTTTGCTGCCGGTAATCAGCAAAGACCGATTTACCGATCTCGAGCGCCGGATAACCGGGCGCAATATTCAACCCGGGCCGGTAAAAGAGCGAAATTTCCAGCGGAATATTTTCGCCGACATAAAAATTGCCGCGCATCTTGCTGAATCTGCTGCGTAAAAAACATTGCTCGCCGATTTCCTCCGAAGCGGTATCTTTTTGCACCGTCAGCGTCATAGATTTGGTCAAAAGCGTCCGGCGGCCCAGTTTTACCTTCAGCGGCCCGATCGTGTACTTGCCCGGAGTATCCGGCGGCAGCATCAGCAAACTCACCTGATTATGGCGCTGATTGTTGTTGATCTGCACACTCTGACTGCGGCCGCTGACCTGAAAACCCTCCGGAACTTCCTGCAGTTCCGGTATATCATTGCCCGCACTGTTCAATATCAGATAAAACGGCTCACCCGGCACAACGATCTCCGGCTCCAATTGTGCGTCGATCGTATCGGCGGCAAACAGAGAACCCAACAGCATAAAAATGCCGGCCAAATATATTACCAACGGATTTTTTTTCATTTTTACCAATCCTTTTCCACCGGCGCTATACGGAAGCCGCGGTTCTTGTTGATTGCATCGCGCAAGGCTTTTTCATCCTGACTCATCGTTTCCAGCAGTGCATCGGTCTGGGAGCGATCCATCTGATTGCTCCGCTGCTCTTTCACAGCTTGTTCATTACTGTTTTGGGGATTTTCGCCGGTGGGATCATCCGATTTTTTGTCGGAGTTACCCGATTGGGCTTCATCACCGCCGGTTGGTTGATCTTTGTTTGCCCCCTCTCCGGATTCACCGGTTTGCCCGGCCGAAATTTTATCCAATGCTTGTAGCAAATGCTCATCTGCGGCTTTGAAATCCTGCTGTTTTTGGGCTTGTTCAGCTTTTTTCAACGCTTCGGCCGCAGCTTCGGATCGTTTTTTCAACCCTTCTGAAAGCGAGCCGGATTGTTGAGCAAGGTTCTCCACCGCCTGACGGGCCTGCTGCAAGGCCTCGCTGCCGGCACCGGAATCGTTATTTTCACCGGAATCCTTGTTTTGACCGGGGTGCTGATCTTTACCGGGTTGTTGATCTTTACCGGGTTGCTGATCTTTACCGGGTTGTTGATCTTTATTGGCTTGTTGATCTTTACCGGGTTGTTGATCTTTATTGGCTTGTTGATCTTTATTGGCTTGTTGATCTTTATTGGCTTGTTGATCTTTATTGGCTTGCTGATCTTTATTGGCTTGATTTTCCTGTCGGGCCTGCTGAATTTTCTGTTCGGCTTCCTGCTGTTGTTTTTGATACTCCCGGATCTTTTTTTCCAACTCTCCGGCTGCGGCTTGATCCAACAGCATCTGTTGCTGGGCCTGGGCAGAAAGCTCATCGGTATTGCCGGCACTCCGTCCCTGACTCATAGCATTGATATATTGAGCTTCCGCCTTTTTCAAGTTGTTTAAACATTCATCCAGCAGTTTCAATGCTTCATCCATCTTGCCCTGCTGAAGAAATTGAACTGAATTCCTGTAGTCAGATTGAGCATTAAGGTGATTCAATATGCCCAGATTATGAGCGGCAGCCTTGCGCAGTTCGCCGGTTACTTGCATTTTGCGGCTCAAAAGTTTTGTATACAATTCAGCGGCTTCATCATAACGTTTTTCCAACTGTAATTTGCGGGCGGTTTCGTAAATATAATATGGATCACTCGCCGGCGGCATTTCAATTTGAGTTGCTTGACTTGTTGAGGATTCCGGCAAACTCTCTGCCGCGGTTGCATTGTCTGTACCCATACACAAACAGATGAACCCCAGCAGCCACAGCCGCAGTTTGAATTTGCCGGCCTCGCCGCACAACATGTACCCGAACAATCCCGCTGTTGCGATCGCCAGAAAAATCATAAAACGCTCGATCGGCAGCGATTGCTTCAACGATTTACGGCGCGAAAGCTCCTGCCGCTGCAACTCACGCCCGATCATTTCCAACCCGCTGTCGGCAGTATTGCTGTTTATATACACGCCGCCGGATGAATCAGCCAGCTGACGCAGCAACTTGCCGTTCAAAGTGGTTTTGACCAATTCGCCGTTGGCATCGCGCATAAAGCTGCGGCTATTACCGCCCTGGCCCAGCGGGATCAATGCCGGCTGCCCAGACTCACCGACCCCGACGATCAACAGTTTTATGCCGGATTTGCTCAAACTGTCGAGTTCAGATTGAGCGCTGCCGGAGAGTTCTTCGCCATCGGTTATCAAAACGATCTGCTTGACCGCGCTGTTGTCTTTTTTGAACATTCTGACCGCCAGACGCAGTGCGGAAGCCAAATCAGTTCCCCCGCGCGGAATCAGATTGCAGTCAAGCTCATCAATACTTTGCAATAAACTGAATTTATCGGCAGTCAGCGGACAGGCCGGAAACGCCCGACCGGCAAAAGCGATCAGAGCAAAATTCATTCCCGGATTGCGTTTGACCAGTTCTCTGGCCAGATATTTACCGTGTTCCAGCCGCGAAGGTGCCACATCTTCGGCCAACATACTTTTGGACACGTCAAAAATGATCAAAGTATCACTTTCCCAGCGATTCTGCTCCAATGGCCGTTCGCCCCAGTACGGGCGGGCCGCTGCAACCGCCAGCAGCAGTAAAGCGCCCAACAGCAACAGACGCCGCAGCCAACGCGCCGGATAAGATATTATCAGATTACACCCGCCATTTAAATATTCATTCAAACATTTCCGGCGGCACCAATCGCCATATATCCACGCGGCCAAAATCAGGATCAACACCACCGGCAGCAGCCATAACAAATTGTGATAAATAAACTTCATGTTTTACACATACTCCATAAACGTTCAGAAAAATAGCATATTTTCCCTGAAAGGCCAACCCTTTTTGCATTAAAAAAAGAGTTTTTTTCATTTTTCCTGGGTTTCGACTCTTGACAAAAAAGATTTGTTCGCTATTTTTCTTTGTTATTGATTTTATATGGTCTGTTCACCGCAGACGTTAAATCATTAAAAACAGTAATTTATCGAACAATCCGATCCGCTTTGATGTCTTTACTGCCGACCGATATTGCCGGTAAAACCGGCGGATCAACGATGGAAGGATATATACTTATGCTCAATCAATCCAATCTGGCCGAACTGCAGGCCGAACTGCGCGAAGCGTCTGCATTTATAACTCCGCTGCGTAATGAAATCAACCGGATCATCGCCGGGCAGGAAAAACTCATCGACCGGCTTTTGATTGCCTTGATAACCGGCGGCCACGTTTTGATCGAAGGCGTGCCGGGTCTGGCTAAAACGCTGGCAGTAAAAACTTTGAGTCAGGCGCTTAACGTGAGTTTTTCGCGCATACAGTTTACTCCGGATCTGCTGCCGGCCGACCTGATCGGCACGCGCATATATAATGCTGAAACCCATAAATTCACCACCCGCACCGGTCCGATTTCCGCCAACATCGTACTGGCCGACGAAATCAACCGCGCTCCGGCCAAAGTGCAGAGCGCACTTCTGGAAGCCATGCAGGAAAAACAGATCACCATCGGCGGCGAGCGCTTCCCTCTGCCCGAATTTTTTATGGTCATGGCCACCCAGAATCCGATTGAACAGGAAGGCACCTACCCCCTGCCCGAAGCCCAGGTCGACCGCTTTATGTTCAAACTTTCGGTAACCTATCCCCGGCGCGACGAAGAACGGCTGGTTATAGAGCGCTCGGCGCATCCGGATTGGAGCGAACAGGCTTCACCAGTAACCACCCTCGGCGATATAATGAATGCGCGCAAAGCCCTTGATCGGGTTTATATGGATGAAAAAATCGTTGAATATATCCTCGATCTGGTGATCGCCACCCGCCCCGGGCATATCAACGAACTGTCGGCGCGTCAGAGCAATGTGAATCTTGCGATGCTTGAAGGCAACATTGACTTCGGCGCCAGCCCCCGGGCCGCGATCGCGCTGACTCTGGGTGCCAAAGCCCAGGCCATGCTTTCCGGCCGACCTTACGTCATACCGCAGGATGTAAAAGATGTGGCCTTGGATATATTGCGCCACCGCATAACGATAAGTTACGAAGCTGAAGCTGAAAATATTTCCAGCGACAACCTCATAGAGTATCTGCTCGAAAATCTCCGAACCCCTTGAGAACAGACATCATGCTGCAAACTGCCGAACTGCTGAAAAAAGTCCGCAAGCTGGAAATCGTTACCCGCAGGAAGGTAACGGATGCCATCTCGGGAGCTTACCACAGCGTTTTCAAAGGCCGCGGAATCGAATTTGATGAAGTGCGCGAGTATACGTTTGAAGATGACGTACGCGATATCGACTGGAACGTCAGCGCCCGGCTCAACGCACCTTTTGTCAAAAAATATGTTGAAGAACGCGAACTTACTGTACTGCTGATGGTCGATACATCCAGTTCCATGTACTTCGGCCCCGCCGGCAGCAAAGTCTGCGAACGGGCCGTGGAAGCTGCGGCTATGCTGGGTTTGAGTGCCATGAAAAATAATGACCGGGTCGGCTTGATGCTTTTCAGCGACCGGGTGGAAAAACTCCTGATGCCGCGCAGCGGACGCCATAACCGGCTGCGGCTGATTCGCGAACTGATTGCCGCGGCCGGAACCGGCCAACCGCGCACCACCGATATTGCTTCGGCCCTGCGCCACGGGTGCAGCATACTTAAAAAGCGCAGTGTGATCTTTCTTATCAGCGATTTGACTGCCGGCGGCGCAGAGTTGGAAAAAGCACTCCGGATCGCCAGCCGACGGCACGAAGTGATCGTGCTGCATGTATTTGAACCGGCCATGTTTGTGCTGCCGCGGGAAGTAAAAAATATTTATGATGCCGAAAGCGGAATTTTTCATCGAATCAGCTCGCGCCGCTCCATCCGGAAAGTGGTCGACGCAGCCCGGCAACAGATGGATATAAACCGAAGCATGTGCAGACGCTCCGGAGCTGATTTGCTGGAACTCGCCGGCGGACAGGATGTGGCAACTGAACTTATGAAATATTTTCTCCGCCGCAAAAAACAACGCAACAACTCTTTTAACGGAAGTTGAAAAAAAGGATGAAACGCAAAACTGTTTTTATAACTGTTTTTTCGCTGCTGGCCGCTTTACTGCTCACAGCGGCTGCCGCCGGCGGAGTCATCTACTTCCGGGCGGCCATGTATGGGGCGGTGGAACTTGACGCACAAGTGCTTGAACCGGAAAATCCGACTCTGGGGCAAGACTTTGCGCTTGAATTGACCTGCACTCTGCCATGGTCCCAGCAAATCACCGATGTGGATTTTGTGTTGCCGGAAGGCTTGCTGCAAACCGCCCCCCCGCAGATCCAAAAAGTTTCCCGGCAAATCAACGGGCGCACGGTGCGCATAATCTGCCCGGTAAAAGCGTACCGGACAGGCGTTCTGAAACCAGTCAAAGCCGAACTGCAAATCGAACGGCCATGGTTCAAAAATGCGCCGAAAAAAACCGCTTTGCAACTTGCTCTGCCCCGGATTTCGATTGAGCCTAAAGTCATAGCAAAAGATGCAGAACTGCCGGTTGCCGGCGCCATCGAACCACCGCCGGAACCGCACCGGAAAAATTACCGCTCCTGGCTGCTGCCGGCTGCTGTTGTGCTGCCGGCGGCGATCATTCTGGCGGCCGGATTTTATTTTCTGATCCGACGTAAACACAAGCAGTACCCGCCATGGGTAACAGCGCAATTACAGTTGGAAAAACTCCGTCAGCAGCTGCAGAATCATCCGCAGGATCTGCGCAATATCGCCATCAAATCAGGCGAAATACTGCTGGATTATTTGAGTAAGCGTTATCAATGGGATCTTGCGGCCTCCACCTCCGGAGAATTGAGTTTACTGCTGCAGCAAAACAGCGGTTATTTTCAGGTCAGACAAATTGAGTTTTTGGAAATATTCATGCAGAAGCTCGACCTGATAAAATTTGCCAACATCAAACCGGACAGCCAATTCATTGCCGCGGCGATCAGCCAAATCATACAGTTGGTACAAGATACCACCCCGCAAACAGATACAAAAAATTCAACGGAGCGTTAAAGTATGAGTTATTTTGCTTATCCATGGATGCTGGCAGCTTTAATTCCGGCGGTGGCGGGAATCATATATTTTCTTTTTTTCAAAAAACACCCCGGCGTAGTCTTGCCCTTCTGGCCGGACAGTCAAACCACATCCCAACGGCGCTTTTTCCGGCGTACCCGCCCGGGAATTTCCCACCTGCTTATCAGTCTGGCCATGCTGTTATTGATCGTAGCGCTGGCCCGCCCGCGCAGCGGCAACGAAAAATTCTTATTCCGTCAGCAGGGCATAGATATAGTCATGGTGCTTGACCTCTCCGGCAGTATGCAGACTTTTGATGTGCCGCAAGAAGTCAGAACCTACCGGGAACTGGTCGATCTCTACCAGTCCGGGCGCCTGAAAAACCGGCTCGATATAGCTAAAAACGAGCTGAACAAGTTTATTGACCAACGCCCCAATGACCGCATCGGCTTGATCGGTTTTGCCGAATACGGTTATAATTTTGCGCCGCCGACGCTGGATCATGAAATGCTGAAAAATTCTCTTGATATGCTCGAACCCGGTATTATCGGCGACGGTACCGGCATTGCCAGCCCCATGGCTTCGGCTATCCGGCGGCTGGATAATTCTCAAGCGCCCCGTCGGGTAATGGTGCTTTTTACCGATGGAGTCAACAATATTGCTCACCGGCTTACCCCGCTGGAAACAGCCAAACTGGCGAAAGAAAAAAACATCGTCATCTACACGGTCGGCATTGGCGGCGGCAACTCTTTTGCCTTGCAGGATTCCATCCTCGGCCGCCGCTTTGAACCGATCCAAAGCTCTTTTGATGAACAGCTGCTGAAAGATATTGCCGAAGCCACCAACGGCAAATATTTCCGGGCCGCCGATGCCAACGCTATGAACAGCGTTATGAACGAAATCAATCAGCTGGAAAAAACCAACTTTGAACAGCCGCGCCACATAGAATATTATGAATACGCACCCCTGTTGGGCATGATCGCCATGCTGCTGGTGCTTGTAGCGGTGTGGCTGGAAAATACACTGGAGCGCACCGTACCGTAAACTCTATTTACAATACAGATTTATCCGGATCACTGCTGTTCTGGCCCTGATGCATCATCAAAGCGACAGCACCGACCACCAGCAGCAGGGAAATAACAAACTGTACGGTTATTTTTTCCTGCAAAATAATTACCGACATAAGCGCAGAGATTGTTGCGGAAATGTATCCGAACGCCCCTAACGCTCCCGGCGAAAGTTCTTTAAGTGCCTTATACCAAAAGATATTGGCCACGGCATTAGCCATCAGACTCAAGTAAAGCACCACCAGCCACCCCTGCCAGTTCAAGGTGTACAAAGCCATCCAACTGCCCGGCACAATAAACATAAACGGCAGCAAAATCACCGAAGCAAAAGCGATCGCCAATATAGCAGCAACTCCACCGCCGTGACGATTGCTGACTCCGGTGCCGCAAACAGTAAAAGCAGCCCAGCAAATACCGGAACCCAGCGCCAGCAGATCGCCGACGATCCCACGCAGTCCGACACTGCCGAAACAATCGCTGCCGCCTCCCCCCCAAATCGTCCAGGCGATCCCGGCAAAACCGATCACCATGCCGATCCAACGGCTCCAACGTACTTTTTCGTGCAGCAGCAGAAAAGCGATTATCACCGTAAAAATAGGAGAAGCATTAGCCATCAGTGAGGCCCGTGCCGCCGTAGTCATACTCAAACCCGACAACAGCAAATATCCTTCCAGAACATTCCCCAGCAGCGCCAGCACGATCAACATTTTCCAATCGCACTTCAGCGCGGTGGTCATCTGTTTGCCCGAACCGTTCAGACACATCAGTGGAATCACAACCATTGACGAAATCGCCAGCCGTACCCAGGTCAGCGGCAGCGGCGGCAGCTCCTCGCTGCCGCTTAACATCAACAATCGGCTTATCGGATAAACGCTGGCCCACAACAACGTGGAAGACAATCCGAATAAAAAACCTTTAACCGGAAACTTCATAACTTACATTTTCACCTGATCCAGCGGAATACGCTTATTATCCGGGCTGTACATCCTGTTAAAAGCATCGCTTATGCTGTTGCTTTCTCCAACCAGCGCAAACGGCAGTTGTTCCTTGTTGGCCCGGTGTTCGCGCACCAGATAATAAGGCGGCTTGATATCGGGGTAATGGAAACTTTCAGGTTCGCGTAAGAGTTTTTCCACGGCAGCTTTAGCGCCGGCACGGATCTTTTCGCGCACGACTTCGGGCGAAAGCTGTACCGAAGCAAGGTTGAAATTTTCATAAGTATTTACATCCATACTCTGCGAAATACCATTGTCTGAACGACGCCCCCATTTGCCGTAAACCGTTACCACACCGGGAGTCAGAGCTTCGGCTTCCGCGGCCAGCGCCCGGTCGCCGGAGGCAAAGATCGTGGGGATACCCAATTCCATGGCGCACAGCGCACCTGCCCCGTATTCGCCGATGGAAAGACCGTTGATCCGCTGGTCGGTGGTGTAAATATTGCCGGTATGCGCCAGATGGGCAAAACTGGTTCCCGCCTTGGCATGCTGCCCTACAAAGGCCAGCGCATCGCAATCATCATCCAACCCGTTGGGATAAAGCTGATCGCCGCGGCCGTTGAGCAGCACCGCTCGACGGTCGAGCAATTCGCGGTCAACACTTTCAAAATGGTGGCCGATCAACACTTGAACTTCATCGGCGCCGCCTTCAAAAAAACCTTCGCAGGCGGCATTGACTTCCAACGTCAGCAAGCGGCGGGCTTTTTCCCAGTAACGGCCGCTTTCGGTGCAATGATTATCGAAATCGTAAACTCCGGTTACGCCTTCCATATCGGTAACAATGTGAATTTTCATAACATCCTCCTTATAAATTTATTCTGTAAAAATAAGCGTATATGCTTCGAGTAATTCTCCGGGCAGCTTGATCGTCACACGGCCATCTTTCAGTTCAAACTCAAGCGGACGCCGCCCTTCGTAATCCGGACTGACCGCATAAACGCTTTTTACACTTTTGCGCGGAAATGCGATCGTCATATCCTGTTTGATTTCCGGGAACGGCACTTGCGGAGCGCCGCGTTTCATAACTTCATTGAATTTGACTGTTTTGCCGGAAGCGTTGAGCAGATGCACCACCACCCGGTCGCCTTCCTGAAAAATTGCCGTATACACTTGCGCCGGCACATCGGCATAAAAACCGCAATCCGCGTCGGCAAATTCCTGTTTAAGCACGTCCCGGAAGATACCGGCATAAGCTGCATCGTAATCAAAGGTGTACTTGTCGCCGGGGGTATATTCCGGCTCGGCCAGATTCATCCCCATCAGGCAGTGGTGCATGATAAACTTGCCCTTGCCGTAGGATTTACCGGTAGTTATCGGCATCATGGCGCCGCCGTAATTGATAAAGTAAGGACTGTCCTGATGTGTTGTATAATTATCGGGCCGGTAATAGAGCAGTTTTTGTTTAAGCCCCGTAGCTTTGCCGCTGCGGTCATAAATGCTGCTCACCCACAGAGTGCGCAATTTGTTGAAATTATAATCAAATCCGAATACATCGGCAAAGCCCCACCGGGGACGAACATTCCCCAGTTCATCAAAAATCCCCGCCAGCGGAGCTACGATCACCGTGCCGCCGTCAGCGGCAAATTCTTTGATCGCTGCCAGTTGTGAGTCCGACAAGCAGCCGGAAGCTCCGACATACAAAAGTTTGTAATTCTGCAGAAATTCACGATTCAGATTGAATTCCGAAATCATATCGTAGGGTATATGCAATTCTTCCAGCGTTTGCGCGGTCCCCATCAGTTCCGGCCGATAACCGAAACCACGATTCCAGTCGCGGCTCTGCCCCGAAAAAAGCAACAGAGCTTCTGTCATCGGTTTGGCGCGCGCTATGTCCATATTTTCGGGGGCAAAAGCGTGGTAATCACTCTTGCCTTCGGGGCGCGCTATGACCGTTTCCCACGTCAACTGGCCGTTCATATTGTTCAGCGCCCAGCCGAAATAGGCCAGATCCCAATGTTTCTCGGGATAGACCAAACCGAATACCGGCGCATTATAAGCATAACGCAAAACATTTTTCATCTTGCGGTAAGTCATGACCCCGCGGTGAGATTCCAGAACGTTGCGGCTCATGATTTCTGTACCCAGAAAATCCACACCACGCCCCACCTGCAGCAAATCCAACCCCAACGACAACGATGCCCAGTTGGCGCTGAAACCGTAGTGCGTATTGTAAGCAACAAAGGAAAAATCCGGTTTGTGCGCCTTGACCCGTTTCCGCAAACCGACCCACCACGAGCCGATCTCGCGCTTGCGCCATTCGCGGTAGGCTTTCCAGAGCGGATCATTTTTATCCTTCAACCGCGGATCAAGCTCGTTGACCGGATAGTACCAGTTGGTATCGGCGTGAAACTTTTCCAGACAGGCAGCACACCGGCAGTTGTGGGTCCAGAACGCCACTTCGTCGATCATCAACGCATCAATATCGGTTTTGAGGATAAAATCAGTAAAATATTGATATGCTTTTTCCCGATGCACCGGATTGGTCGGGCAAAAGTGCGGTGTCGGCAGCATATCGTCCATCCGGCGGTCGGTTTCGCCGATACGTTCACACATAACCCGGAATCCCTGGTCGATGTTCCAGAGCAAGGTCAAATCCTGATGGTCGATAACTTTCATACCGCGCTTGTGAGCCGCCGCCGAGATCTTTTTCAATTCCGTTGCAGCCCGGTCGATGTGTTTTTTATAAGTGTGGCGCGAAAGCATTCCGTTGACCATGACCGTATTGATATTTTTGCTCTGCAAAAAGTCCATCCGGCGGTCGAGGTCTTCCTGATAAGTATACTCGTTCAGCGACGAATCATTGCCGCTGCCCAAGGCGCTGAACCGGGCGCTGTAACGCCATGCCATGCCGGGACGCTGTACAGACTCCACTGCGACGGGGTAATCAAGTTCTTTGAATTTTCCGGCAGTTTCCTTCCCCGGTTCGGGCAAAAAGAATGAGCTTGACGCCGCTTTAAGTTCTGCCGCCGGCCGGTAATGTTCGTTACGGTACATCACCGACGGTTCAAAGCCATCGACCGCCCAGATGCCGCGCCGGAAACTGTAATCTTCTTTGCTGTGCAGCAGCGCCTGCACCCCGATAACGCTCAACAGGTAATCGCCTTCCAACTCAATAATTGCGCTGCGATCACTTTTTTCCAGCCAGATCGGGATAGTTACATTCACTGCGCGCTGCGGCGCAACGCTGAAAAAATCCGTCTGCAATTCACCGTTGATCCTGATGCGGAACCGGTTTTCCTGCTTGCTGTAATTACCTGCCCCCAATGTGATTATATACAACCCCGGTTCCAGATCACTTAACTTGAAACTGCCGTTTTTTCCCGCCAAAGCCGAATAGTAAACTCCGGGATATTGATTGCCGACCACTTGAGCGTTGCCGCTATCCAGCCAACCATCCTGCTTGTCGGCTGCAGCGGTCAGATCCAGAGGTTTATAATTTTCGCCATGCTTTTCAGCGCCAAAACTGTAAAGGCGCACCGGCGGCAGCGGATCGCCGGAACCGGAAAATGTCTGATGATGATAACGCTTGTAATCTTCGCGCTTGCCAACATAAATACGCATCTTGCCGCCAATATGCGCTCCGCGATCGCCAAAGTTATCGCCATATTCAAACACCAGTTTTCCGTTGCGCCGATAAACGCCCCACTGGCCGCGGATACAATTCCACACATAATCGCTGACAAAATCGCCCACGCCCAGCGGATTCATATCAAAAACAATATTGAAATCTTTGCCGTCGGAAACTGCAAACTGCCGGAAACTGATTCCGCGTTTTATCGACGAATCATCTTTGATCGAGTCATCCAGTACCCCGGTAATATCTCTGACTTTGACTGTCCGGCCGGTTTTGCCGTCATAGCTCATATTTTTCACAGCATCCCACGGCACAGTGATATTGCCAATCCGCACCGGGTGGCGCGGCCATGCGGTGGATTCGGTCAGCATAGTGATCTCCACTTCGTCTTTGGCGGGAGTCAGAACGATCTCCTGCCGGAAGCGTGACTCTTTATGCTCGCTCCAGATATTCCAAACCTCCCGTCCATCGGGCAATACAGTATGCGAACGTTTAAGGTCGTATGGCTTCTCCAATCCGGAAAATTTGTGGACTATGGAGTCGACCAACACATTGCCTTTATAAAGCACCTGAAAATCGTCTCCGGTGTTTTTTACAGAAAAATCCCCTGCCCAGATCGGGTTCCAACAAGCTGCTGTCAATAAAAATATCAACACACTTTTCATTCTGTACCTCCGTTTTTTGATTACGGCTGTTCATCCATCCACTTATACCAGCGATTGGCCCAGGAGCTGCCGGCTGTAGTTTTATTGGGCTGACTGGCAGAGGTAACTTGTCCGCCCAGCGCCAGCATATTCATAGTCGACGGATGATTGGCATCATAGCCGTCAGCAGTATGCGGTTTGCAGTTGGGCAAACCAAAGTCCGTTACGATCTTGTTGCCGGGATTGGCAGAGCCGGTCAAACTGTTGCGTTCCGCACCGGCAGATTCAGCAGCAGTATATCCCGCACCGGAAACAGCACCGGTCGGAGTCATAAAGTAACGACCGTAGCTGACCAGATTGGTTGATTTCCAGTAATTGTTGCTGTCTGAAGGGCACTGATAATAACGGGCAAGCACCTTTTTGGCATTGTCGTTGCTGCCGAATCCTGTAATATTATCGCTGAAATATCCTTGCAGGATCAGCACTGACATTCCGGTATATTCAGCCGAGCTTTTAAAGTTGTTTCCCCACGTTATATCCGGGTCGGCAAAGCGTATATCATTAGCGGGCAGCCGGCTGTTGTTATCTCCGGCATACATGGTCATGGCCAGACCGATCTGCTTGAGTTTTGACACGCAGTTGGCACTCCGCGCGCGTTCTCTGGCTGCCGACAGCGCCGGCAGCAGCATAGCAGCCAATATTGCAATGATGGCAATTACAACCAAAAGTTCTATCAAGGTAAATTTGCGGTACATCTTCATAATAAAATCCTTTTTTTACGTTTAATCCGGAAACTTGTTAAAATATTTTAATATTGTTTTTATTATAAAGTTATTTCAGGCGATAATTCATTTTTTATAGTATTCAATATCAAGTGCGAATATGATTTCCGAACCAGCGGTATCTTGCCGATGCGGTACATTAAATCAGCCAGCTCATCGGTATCGCGTACCACAACTTTCAGTCGGTAATAGCGTTCGCCACAGGTTTCGAGAATTTCTACTATCTCCGGAAATTTGGATAATTCATGACCGACTGTACTTTCCCCGATATTCTCATCAGTATCCAAATCGATCAACACCAGCATATTTTTGCCCAATTTGCGAAAATCAATGCGCGTATCGTACCCTTGAATAACGCCCGACTCCTCCAGTTTGCGCACCCGCTCCAACACTGCCGACGGAGCCATATTCAACTCCCTCGCCAACGCCACATTGGGCATTCGTGCATCATTACGCAGCAAATTCAGAATCCTCAAATCTGTATTATCCAATCTGCTCTCTCCTTCCTGAACGCAAATTCAACTCCATATAAAAGATAAAACATTCTGAATATTTTTCAAGGCTCTTACACTGTTTTTTCTCATAAAATTTAATATCAACACCTGAATACCAAATTATATTCTGGATGAATATTTTTTTCAAGAATATAATTCAGATATTCACATCTCAAATGCAAGTGCATCAAAAAAACAACCGCTGCAAAATCTGTAGATCTTGCAACGGCTTTTACTGCAATCTTAATTATTGTCAGGCAAGCTGACTTATGTTTACTTCAAACCGTCGATTTGCGGTCGTTCATAGGTTCTCTTGTTCAGCTCGCGGTCAGTGTAGTAATTTTTGCCCCAGCCGGCCAGTTTACCGTTTTCAAAAACCAGCGGCATACATTCGTCGATGGTACTCTGACCGTCGTGCCAGCGGGTTTCTATGTAATAGAACCAGACATCGGGTTTGGAAAAAGTCGCATCCAGAGGTTCACCCATGATCGAGCGAACCTCGTCCATACTCATACCGGTACGCAGCCGGGCAGAGTTATCAAAATTATCGTACTGCGAAAAATACCCGCAACCGTTAAGCAGCACCCCAGCCGCGACAGCCATCAACATTACCCAAAACTTTTTCATTGTTCCATATAACCTTTCTTATTTATCGCCAGCACCGGTAAATCTGCGGTACCAGATATTTTACGACCGACGCCACCGGCAACGCAAAAATCATCCCCGGAATACCGGCCAGAATACCGCCCAGCAAAACCACAATGATCGTTTCCAGCGTTGACAACCCCAGCGACTCGCCAATGATCCACGGATAGATGAAGAATTGTTCAATGATCCCGTTGTGGATCAGATACACCCCAATAGCCCCGGTTATCTGCCAAACCGTTACGTCCGCTCCGCCCACCGCCAGCGTGACCAGCACGGTCAGCAAGGCACTGGATACCGGCCCGATATAGGGCAGCAGAATTCCTACCGCTGCCACCGCGCCCAACAATGGTGCATAGGGCAGCTTGAGCAGCACAAAAACTGTTGTGTAAACACAGTAGTCGATCGCGATCATGGTCATATACCCGCGCAGCCAGATCCGCAGTTTATTGACCACTTCGCCCACAATCCGGTCGCCTTCGCGCAGATTTTCTTCTGCCATCTGCGGCAGCCATTTGCCGTTGAATACGGTTCGGATCAGGTAACTGGAGGGGCGCAAATTCCGGTCATTACTGGAGTTGACAAACGATGCCAGTTTGCTCAAAAAAAGTGAGAAAAAGAAAAATGTCAGCAACAAATTCAGCAAAAACGATGCAAACATGCCGATAAAATTGCTGATAAAAGCAAATGTGCCGCCTGACCGCTTGAGCAACATGGCAGTAATTTGTTCTTCGGCTTCGCCCTCAACCAGATAATCGGAAAGTTTTTTGAGGATATTCTGTACCATCGGCAGCGACTCAAACTGATGTCGCAAACGGTCAAGCATCCCGGCCAGATTATTGCTGATCGTCAGCAGGAAATCATTCCGGTTTGCCTTTTTATCTGCCGGCACTTCACTGACTTCGCCTTCGGCAACTTCCGGGGGCTGGATATTTTCATCGCTCCACAAACCGGCTTCAATTTGTGGTGCAGCCGGTGTTTTTCCAGCTGGTTCAGCTTTTTCGGCTTCAGCTGCTTGTTTTTGCGCTTCAACTTCAAGCTGGGCTGCTATATTCTTTTCTTTTATTTCCGCAAAATCTTTCCGCAAAGAACCGATATATGCGCTTAATAAAAATACCAGAGCCACCAGCAGCAGAGCGCCGCCAACAACCACAGTCGACACGGTCAATGTTGTGGCTTTGTTCGTGATCGCCTGCTGTTTGCGCCGTTCCAGTTCTTCAGCAGAAAGCTCAAAGTTACTTTTGCGCTTGAGCTTATTACTTATAAGCCGCAAAAAGTTCAACCGGCAAAACAGCTTGGCCAACCAGCCGGGTTCTCTGCGCAATTTGCGTTCAAAAAACTGTTCCAGCGGCAAAAAGATGTACGCCAGCACCAATCCGAACAGCAGCGAACTCAACCAGGCGGCCACCATTACAAAGACAGCTATCACCACCAGCGCCAGCACGATCCCGGTTCCTGAACGGATAATCCGGCCGCGGCCGCAATGAGCTTGTCTGATCCGGTTGGCAACTTCGTCGAACTCTTCTTCGCTCCACTCCAATCCAACAGTCAGCTGCCGGATGATTTCCAACGCATCGGACCGGTAATCATCGTGATCCATAGCCACCAGCAGCAGATTGCTGATCACATTCTGCTGTTGAAGTACGTCGTATTTTTTCAATACCGGCAGAGCTTTCCCGGGTGTTCCCGGAGCGACCCGGAGCAGAAAGCTGATCAGATTGCTGATCTTGCGATCATTTATATCCTGTTTTTCCAATCCATGCCGGAAACGTACAACTGCCTTTTCGCGGGCAGAACGGTCTTCCGGAAGCATGGCCTTGAACAGCGCAATGATCTGCTTTTCGTCATCATTGAGCTGATCGTGCCCCGAAAACAGACCTGCGACCGTATCAATAGCCTTGTTGACCGGTTTTTCGAAAACTTTCCGCAACCGTTCTGTTACCGCTTTGAACATAAAATTTTACCCTTCAGGAAAATTACTCCAGCACGGTTACCGGCACACTGCTCTTTTCCACATGGCCGATAACTTCGGCGGCATAGCCGTTCTTGCAGGCGATTTCCAACGCCTTGGCCGCATCGGATTCGGGGACAAACCAGACCATACCCACGCCCATATTGAAGACACGGTAGGCTTCCTGATGGCTGACTTCGCCTTTTTCCACCAACAGTTTGAAGATCGGCGGCACAGGCAGTTTTTTGACATCATCAAAAACCACACCCACACCTTCGGGCAGAATACGCGGCACATTGTCATAAAGCCCGCCGCCGGTAATATGGGCAATACCATCCAGCGCCAGCTTGTTCTGCTGGACTTCGCGGATGGCCGGATAGTAGCAGATGTGCGGCTTGAGCAACGCAGAACCGACACTTTCGCCCAGCTCCGGCAACACAGTATCGACCGAGTATTTGCAAATATCGAACACGATCTTGCGTGCCAGGCTGAAGCCGTTGGTGTGCAGACCGTTGGAACCCAAACCAATGGCAATGTGGCCGGGAGCGATCTTTTCGCCGGTAATGATTTCATCTTTTTCAACGATACCGGTGATCACGCCCACCAGGTCAAAGTCATCGCCGTACATGCCGGGCATTTCGGCCGTTTCGCCGCCGAGTACCGCGCAGTTGGCGGCTTTACAGGCATCGGCAATCCCCCCGAGAACTTCTTCGTACAGCGGAGAACGCAGTTTGCCGATACCGATGTAATCCATAAAATAAACCGGTTCAGCGCCCTGCACCGAAATATCGTTGATACAATGGTTTACAATATCAAAACCTACCGTATCGTACTTCTGCATCATCGCCGCGATCATCAGCTTGGTACCAACACCGTCGATACTCGATACCATCACCGGATTGCGGTAACGGCTCAAATCGATCTGAAACAGACCGCCGAAACCACCGATCGGAGAAAGCATTTCCGGCCGCCGGGTGGCCGAAATACGGCCTTTGACTTGGGACAGCAAATTTTGGGCCAGGTCAATATCGACACCGGCAGACTTGTAGAGATCGCTTTTGATATTTCCGCTCACTTTGATCACCTCTGGGTTTAGTGTTAAAAATCTTCCAAATAATGTTTTGTCTTAATTTAATGCCTGTTTGCTCATTTTGCAAATTGAATTTGCCATTTGACCGGTTTTAAGCCGCTCGTGAATATCCGAAAAAAAGCTCCATTCTTACTGTAACATATTTTTTACTTTTTCCAACCGGCCAAATCAATGGATTCAAAGCTGAAACTGTCGCTTTCCGGCCGATACTCTATAGAACTTATCACTCCGTTGCGGGTAACGCTGCCGGCACAATTCTCGCCCCGACCGGTGGCATCGACCCGGCAATACGGTTTATGCACATGACCGCACAAAGCCAAATCTATTGTGTGAGCATTGATCAAACGCAAGATATTTTTCTGTCCGAACAACCGGTGGCGCATCCGCAGTATGGGGTGATCCTCAAACATCGGGTAATGAGTAACCATGATCCGCGGCCGTTTTTTGGGCTGACTGCAGACAGACTGTACCCAGCGCTCATCCTGGCGACTGACAAATCCCCACGAACAGAGCAAGTTGGAAGGTCTGCTGGTGTTCATCATCAAAAAATCCACTCCGGCAACTGTCCTGACTCGCGGCAGCGAATCAAAATTGAACTCATCACCATTCAGACGCCGCACCGCATCTTTCATTGCCTGTACGCACTTGGGGCGTTTTACATAGCAGTCGTGATTGCCCGGCATATAAATCAGCGGAATACCCGACTTGCGCAACGGCTCCAGTATATCCAATGTGCGTTCGAACTCGCCGGGCTGACCGGTACTGGTCAAATCCCCGGTGCAGACAGCCGCATCCGGTTTAACGGTCAGAATATAATCCACCGCTTTTTCCAACAGCTTCAGGTCGTGGCGGAAACGGCGGCGGAAGCGGTAGTTGAAAACCCCGACCCATCGCTTATCAAAATAAGCCATCCAATCTTCTGCCGCCCCACCGGCATGAGGATCTGAAAAATGCACGATCTTCATACTGTTTACTGCGCTGCCCCTGATTCTTCCAACGCCCGCTTGAAAGCATTGCTTTTACCGTAATTTTTTTCCAGCGCACTCTTCTGGTGCGGGTCATTCACAAGTGTATAAAGACAATAACGGTAAAGCACGTTCCGCACCTCTTTTTGCCAGTAATCAGCCGGTGCGATCGCACTCAAAGCAGCCGCATTGTTCAAATGTCCGTTAAAAAGCATAAAATAGAAATATTGGTCGGCGCGCCCCAGCAAATTGCTTTCGATCGCCGCGATCCACGCCCGGTTCTCGTTTATTTTGCCATTGACCAGATCCAAAGTGATCTTTTTACGGGTTTCCTTGTTTTGCAGCACCAGCTGGGTTCTGCTGTGCGACAGAATAACAAATCTGCTGCCCTGGTATTCAAATTCAGCATTTTTCAAGTTCCGGTTGCCCGGAAGTCTGACTTTGCCGCTCAAAACCTGATTAAAGTGGAACCCTTCCGACGCAACGATCTCAAGTTTATCTGCATATTCAGCCAACTGCCGGGCAGCACTGTCAAAAACGTCCGGATTGCTCTTATACGCCTCCAGCGACTTCACGCGTTCCGTTTCCTGCCGGGCCCATTTGAGCTTGCTGTCGAACATTTTCCGGTTGCCGCTTTTGGCAAACGTTATCATGGCATGCTCCAGAGAACCCAGTTTGCGATCCAAATCACCACTATACTCAATTGCAGACTTATCGGCACTCTTATTCAAAGATGCATCATCGCGGCGGACTGCAGCCGGCCGACTGCTCCCTCCGCCGGTGTACTGTTGTTTTTTTGCCGCGGCGGCAACGGCCTGGGCTGAACGCTTTTCATAATCCGAAATCAAGCCGGAGCGGTTGCTGTTGACTATTTTTTCATCTTCTTCCACAAAGCGGGCAGCCAGACGGTCAAACAAATTCTTTTCATCACTATTAGCCGGTTTCATTCTTGCACTTTTGCCCGGCCATTCGCGCATAAAACCTCTGGCATCGCGGTTGGAGAGCTCCAGCAGCCGGTTTCCCTCACGCATGAAAGCACTCTCTTTGACCGCTGCCTGTTTTCTGATCTCTTCGGCGCGGCGGCGCTCTTCAGCCTGCTGCTTACGGAATTCTTCCTCTGCCCGGGCTTGTGCCTGCCGACGTTCTTCCTCGGCTTTTGCCTGATCAGCTTCTACGGCTTTTTTAAGTTCTTCGGCTTTCTTTTCCCGGGCCAAACGTTCCTCTTCGATCCGTTTCATTTCTTCCTGCAGCGAGGCATCAGCTGCCTTTTTGCTCTTTTCGTGGTAAAGCCACGCCCCACCGGCTACGCCGAGGCAGAGTAAAAATACACAGAACCAAACCAATTTAGCTATCAATTTGTTTTTTTTGCGTTTTTTATTTTCCAACTCGATTTTTTCCGCTTTGGCGGCAGCAGCGGCGGCAACTTCATCGACTTCCCCGGCTTTTTTATCTTCCGGAGCTTTTTCGTTTTCTGCAGTTGCCTTGGCTTTGTCCGGAGCCGTTGCGGCAGCTCCGGCAGAAGTTTCTGCAACCGGTTCAGCCGCAACCGGAGCCGGAGCGGCTTGAGGTGCAGCAACCGGTTTGGCCGCAGCCCCGCCGGGTTTGCGCATCAGATTGATTTTCGGAGCAGCGCCGCCGGCAGCCGGAGCAGCTTGAGGCGCCGCAACCGGTTTGGCCGCCGCAGTCGGGGCCGGAGTCGGGGCCGCAACCGGTTTTACAGCCGGTGCAGGAGCCGGAGCCGGAGCAGGTGCCGGAGCAGGAGCTGGTGCCGGAGCAGGAGCTGGAGCCGGAACTGGTGCAGCGGATTCCGGCTGTTTTTTAATATTCAACTTAATTCCACCGGCAGCCGGTTTTACCGTCGTCGCAGGTGCCGGCGCAAGTGCCGGAGCGGCGCCTGCTTCAGACTGTTTTTTGATCCCCAGCTTGATTCCGCCGGCAGATGGATTTACTGCCGGAGAATTACCTTCCGACGCCAGAAAACGCTTGAGTTCGTCAACCAGTTCAGCACAATTCTGATAACGTTCAGCCGGATTTTTGGCCATCATCTTGACAATAATACCGTTGATCACAGCCGGCAGTGCCGGATTCACTTTGATCGGAGGGACCAGTTCTTCGCTGAGGTGTTTTTTAAAGATTTCTTCGGTATTTTCATCGTTATACGGGTATTGACCGGTTACAAAATGATAGAATGTAGCACCCAAACTGTAAATATCGCTCCGGGTATCAGTAACCTGACCGGTCAGCTGTTCGGGGCTGATATATTGCGGAGTGCCAATGACTTCGTTGCTTTCATCGTCGGCATCATCACCAAACGTACCGGCCAACCCCAAGTCGGCCAGTTTCACCCGGTCGTGAGCGCACTGCATAATATTGTCGGGCTTGATGTCGCGGTGGATAAGTTTCTGCTCGCGCCATGCACAATCCAGCGCCTCTGCGATCTGAATAATGATTCGGGCAGCCCGGTTGGCATCCAGTTTCTTTTCTTCGGCCAAAACTTCTTTCATAGTCTGTCCGTCCAGAAACTCCATGGCAAAAAAGAAAATACCGTCTTCTTCCCCCACCGCATAAGCCTGCACGATACTGGGGTGGTTGATCTTGGCGGCCGAACGGGCTTCGCGGATAAACGCCTGTACAGATTCAGCTTCTTTGGAAAATTCCGAGTTGAGGATCTTGATCGCCGCCGGTCTGTCCAGCGACAGCTGGTGCGCCAGATACACAATCCCCATACCGCCGGCACCCAGTCTGCGTACCAGCATAAAATCCCCCAATACTGCCCCCGGAGACAACCGTTCGGCCGGCATTGCAACTTCTTTACCGCAATAAGCACAACTGGTTATTGCGCCAGGTTCCCACACATCGCTGGCGATGATTTTTTGACAATGCTTGCACTGAAAACGTATCATAAAAACACTCCCACTGTTTTTTATTTAAATACATACATTGTGTAATATAGCACGAAAAACTCTTTCTGGCTAATATTTTGCCATTTTCCGGAGTATTTTTTTACTAAAACAACTGCTTTTCGGGTACAATACCATTCATGTAATAAAAAATCCGGTTTTCAATACACTTTTTTCAAACAATATGATTCGGTAAAAGCAGAAAAATAATCCGGGAAATAGATAACAACAGAATTTGCAAAAATATTTTTTGCGGATTATATTTTACAAAAATAAATTCAGGGGGAATTCCACACTATGAACAACAACTTTTCCGGGAAAGAAAAACCCGATACCGGCATAACTATACCGGATGTTATGCGTTATGCGCAACGCACACCCGAACTCCGGGTCGGAACCCTGCTGCTGGACCGCTACAAGGTCATTGCCGAACTGGGTAAAGGCGGCATGGGAGTGGTCTACGAGTGTTTTGATGAAGTAGCCGGGGTAAAAGTGGCGCTGAAAACACTGGCCCCGGAACTCTCCGGCTCCGCCCCGGCAATGGCGGAGGTTAAAGAAAATTTCAGGCTGGTTTATAATCTTAATCACCCCAACATTGCCAGTTACAACACCTTGGAGCAGGATAAAAGAACCGGTGTATACTACCTGATAATGGAGTATGTGGACGGTCAGGAACTGCGTTGGTATTTGCGGAACAATGCCCAATCGGATGGCGGGATTGCTGCCGGACAGCTCCGGCACTTTATCCGCCAGATCGCCGATGCGCTGGATTATGCACATAAGCAATCAATCCTGCACCGCGACATAAAACCCGGCAATATTATGATCGACCGGCAGGGTAATGCCAAGATCCTTGACTTCGGGCTGGCGGCAAAAATACACAACTCATTGAGCCGCATATCTATGCATCAGGCCGATACCAGCGGTACTTTGCCTTATATGGCGCCGGAACAGTGGCGCGGCTTACAGCCTGCCCCGGCCTCCGATCAGTATGCTCTGGCTGTAATGGTTTATGAAATTTTTGCCGGTTACCCGCCATTTGATACCCCCGATAAAGATATAATGCGCAATTGCGCGCTCAACGAACAGCCGCAACCGCTGAAAAACGTTCCGGAATATGTGTGGAATGCACTCAAGCGGGCTTTGAGCAAAAACCCGTCCGACCGATTTGCCAGCTGCAGCGACTTTGCCGCAGCCCTGCAAAAACCTGCCGGACAGGATGCGCCGGCAAATCAAGCAGTAAAAACGCCTGTTATCGACCAGTCGCCGCCTGCGGTTTCACCAGCTGCCGCCCCACCGCCAGTGCAGCCAATTCAGCCCGAACCGGAGCAGACAGCAGCTGAAATCAAACTTACAAACTGTGATAACCCGCATCTGCAAGCCGGGGGGAATATACTTTACATAACCCCGTTATCCGGCAGCAGTTTTAAATTAAGCGGCAATATTGCTATTGCCCGGCAGCTTATTTCCGGAGCGATGACCCAGTTGCAAATGATCGTCAATTTTTCTGACAGCAACCGCATCTGTGCCACGGCAAGTTATTACCTGACCAACGGCATCCGGGTAACAGCCCTGTTCAATGGTTCCGGAGAAAATACCACGCTGACATTCAACTCGAGTCTGTTAAGCGGTTTTGACGTTCACCACGCCTGCGAAAAAAAGCTGCAGGAAGTGATCTCACTGTTTGTGAATATGTGCCAAGTCACCCCCGACTGCCGTTTTGAGCAGCAGAGTGGCGCTGATAAACCGACTCAAACTATCCCCCCGCCGATCCAACCGGCAGCAAGTTCAAACCGGCAATTCGATACTGCCGGCAAACTGCATGTTACGCCTTGCAGTCAGGCTCATTTTGTGCTGGAAGGCAATAGCAATACGGCTCATTGCCTGGTCATAAATGCTATGAATCAACTGAATTTAAACGTATTCAATGCGACCGAACAGGTTATTTCCGGTAAGTTCACCTTCCCTTTGCTCAACGCACCTGTTATCAATGCGGCTTTTACGCCGCACGGGAACGTCCTCCGGCTCGAAATTACCGCAGTCCAACCGGGATCCTTGGGGATCAAAAGCGAAAAAAAACTGCTGGACGAAAAAATCGCCAGATTTGTTACCGCTTTTCTGAAAATATGCGCCTCGACTCCTGACTGCGTGATCCATGCCCCTGTTGCGCCCTCCACGCCTGACCGGTTGTGTGTAACAACGATCCAAAACGGATTGTTTTTACTGACCGGCAATACCGAACCGGCGGTGAATATTGTAATGCAGACCATGGCGGATGCTCAAGTTTCGATCCAACAGGCCACCCCGGAGTGCATTACCGGTACAATGCGTTTCGGGATAAATTTGTTTGGGATCACTATCCGGGCGTGTTTTTTACAAAATGGCAATTCGACCTTGCTTGAATTTTCAGCCAATTTCACAGATTCGTTTGATCTTACCGGCATTGCGGGCAGAAAAATCGAACAACTCTCGCAATATTTCTGCAACCGCTGTCTGGCCGGCAACGTGCAAGTGCAGGCCTGTCCGGCGCATTGAGCCAACTGCCATTCATCCGGCCGTACAGCAGTACAGCCGGATTTTTTTTGCAACAAAAGCCGATCCCATCCGGTCAAAACCTCCGCAACTTATGGAGGTTTTATGAAAAAAGCATCTCACGACAAACTCACCGGCAACTTTGGGGTCCCGATTGCCGACAATCAGAACAGTCGCACCGCCGGAGCGCGCGGCCCGCTTTTGATGGAAGATGTGCATCTGATCGAAAAACTGGCCAACTTCAACCGCGAAGTGATCCCGGAACGCCGGATGCACGCCAAAGGTGCGGGCGCCTACGGCACGTTTACTGTAACCAATGATATAACCCGGTACACCTGTGCGGATATTTTCAGTGAAATCGGCAAAGTTACCGAAGTATTTGTCCGCTTTTCCACCGTAGCCGGATTTCGCGGAGCGGCCGACGCCGAGCGGGATATACGGGGCTTTGCGGTAAAATTCTACACTCAACAAGGCAACTGGGATCTGGTCGGCAATAATACACCGGTATTTTTTATGCGCGACGCCAATCACTTTTCCGACCTCAACCATGTGGTAAAAAAAGATCCGGCTACCGGCTTGCACAATCCGGCCGCCAACTGGGATTTCTGGACGAGCTTGCCGGAAGCCTTGCATCAGATAACCATTACCATGAGCGATGACGGCATTCCGGCAAGTTACCGCAACATGCACGGATTCGGCAGTCATACATTCAGTTTTTATACCCGCAACGGCCACCGCACCTGGGTCAAATTCCATTGGGTCTGCCAGCAGGAAATAAAATTCCTGACTGACGAAGAAGCCAGTGCGGTTTGCGGCGCTGACCGCGACAGCAATATCCGCGATCTTTACGAAGCCATCCAACGCGGCGACTACCCGCGCTGGCAGCTTTGCGTTCAGTTGATGAGCGAAGAACAAGCTCAAAACTTGCATTACAACCCATTTGATCTGACCAAAGAGTGGCCGCAGGAAGATTTTCCGCTGCACGCAGTCGGCATGATGGAACTCAACCGCAATTACGAAAATTACTTTGCCGAAGTCGAACAATCCGCATTCAATCCGGCCAACGTAGTTCCGGGGATCGGTTTTTCGCCGGACAAAATGCTGCAGGCCAGATTGTTTGCTTACGGCGATGCCCAGCGCTACCGGCTGGGAGTGAATCATCATCTGATTCCGGTCAACCGCGCCCGCTGCCCGGTCAACGGTTATTCGCGCGATGGTTTTATGCGTACCGACGGCAATTACGGCAGCAAATTAAGTTACGAACCCAACAGTTACGGCATCTGGCAGGAACAGCCGGAATTCAAATGCCCCCCTACCCCGGTTGACGGCAACGGCGACAATTATGATTTCCGGTTGGATGACAACGACTTTTTCACCCAACCGGGCAACCGTTTCCGCAAGATGGATCAAGCTCAAAAAGAACGGCTTTTTGCCAACACGGCCCGCGCCATGCAAGGGGTGCCGGATTTTATCAGAAAGCGGCATATCGAACACTGTTTCAGAGCTGATCCGGAATATGGCCGCGGCATAGCCCGGGCTTTGAAAATGGAGTGTGAAATGTGAAAAATCGCCGACCGCATTTTACCATTGTTGAACTGTTGATCATTATTGCAATCATCTGCGTGATCGCCGCCTTGCTGGTGTCGATGTTTGCCGACAGCAACAGCAGGGCACGGCTGACCGCCTGTGCCAATCATCAGCGCAACATTGCGCAATGTATAACTTTTTACAGTTGCGACAACTCCGGCGAAATACCCAATATCATGCCGGGGTTGGAAAATAACTCCATACCCATTCTGCGGCTGCCGGATTATTCGCCGGTGGCGCTGGGCCGTCTGATCGGCAGTTACACGCATGAACCGGGGATCTTCGGCTGCCCCGATTCGCCCGGATACGACCAGCACTGCGTGGTGAAAAATTATCGCACTATCCCCATGGTCTGGAGCGGCTACCTCTACCGGGCACGCGCCTGTGATTTCAACGGACAGTTGAGCGCACAAGACAACATCAACCGGGCTATAGTCATGGATTTTGCCTGTATCACACCGCAAGGCGAACAATTTGCACCTCACCGCTATCAACTCAGCAATATACTCTACAGCGACGGTCATGTGGAAGGCCGCCGCAACAGCCGCGAACCATTCCGATTCTATACAGCCCAAGCCGCCCGCCACGGAGAACTTATGCCGGACTGCACCCTTTTGTGGCAGCGGGCCGATGCAGTGGATTAACCAATTCAGATAATTTCCAACATCCGTTTTTCCGGCAGTTCCGGCAACTGCGGTGCGGGGTGCTGCTGATACCAGAAGGCGGTTGCGGCAATATCGTCCTGCAGCGGCAGATAACTGCGGTAATCGTTTTCGCCCAGATGCCAACCCAAAGCCTGAATGGTAACTTTGAGTTTTTTACGGAAACGCACCGGATCGCAAACATGCCAGCGATACATACCGAACCGCTGCTGGCTGACGTAAAGACCATCCGGACGGATAACTTGCGGCATACCGGCATACGCAGTGGAGTATTCAACATACTGCGCCTTGCCGCCGGGAGTCAATACACCTTCAAAATTATATGAACCGCAAAAATAATCTTCAGTACCGGTTCCGCAAATCGTAGGAAAATCCTCATCGTCATCAATATAAAATTTTATTTCGCCCTCGCCCCACCAGCGGCAATTGTTCACGCCCCAGGCCAGATAAGTGCCTACATAGTGTCCGGCTGAATTTATATTGTCGGCAATGGTAACCACCTCTTTGTAGGGCAAGGGATTGAAACGGCGGAAACTGCAGCAGAAATATGCACAATCCTCCGGCACCTCGGTCAGCGTGTAATCGATCTGATAGTAAAGCAGAAAACTTTTACAATCAAGATTAGTGAGCGTGATCCGGCAGTGTTTCCGGAAGGGCATTTCCCAGTAACAATTAAACGCGTTGCCGGGATTGTATGTAACCATCAGGCTGTTAAGCTGCGAAAATGTTTTCTGCGGCCATGCCATAGCAAAAAAGTCGCCAACCGGACATTCCACTGCCGGAAGCTCTTCGTTTTCGTAATAGATACGGAGAATATAGAAACGGTTGTGCCGACCGGCAAAAGTCATCCACATGTGCTGGATAGCTCCGGAGCCGTCAATATCGGCCAACGTAAAAGTTTCGCCGGGAGCGATCTCGATCGAAGGAGAGATTTTCCACCCGATCCCCAATTCGCCCGCGCAATCCTTGCCGGTACCTTCGGTCGCCATACCGCCACGTCCGGGTGCGCCGGTAAAGTTTTCCGGCGAGATGGAACGGGAAAGCGCGTTGGAAAGTCGGGAAAGATTCCCCTGATTCATACCAAGACCATTAAAAAATGCCATCTTTTCACCTATTCACCGTTTGTTAAAAGATATATTGACAGTCAATATACACCATGCTTGCTATTTTGTCAAAGATATATCGGTATATTGGTTGCGAAAGCAAGGTTGCGGCTGTATATTAATAAGAGTAAGAATCCAAATCAATACAAAAGTTGTTTTTTATGTTCGACCATATTGAGATCCGCGGCGCAAGCCAGCATAATCTTAAAAATATCAATGTGGATATACCACGGGATAAACTGGTGGTAATCAGCGGGCTTTCCGGTTCCGGCAAAAGCTCGCTGGCATTCGACACGCTTTATGCCGAAGGGCAGCGGCGCTATGTGGAAAGTTTGTCGGCTTATGCCCGCATGTTCCTCGACCAGATGCAGAAGCCCAAGGTCGATCATATCGAAGGACTTTCGCCGGCGATCGCCATCGAACAGCGTTCGGCAGGCAGCAATCCGCGCTCAACAGTAGCCACTGTTACCGAAATATATGACTATTTGCGTCTGCTTTATGCCCACGCCGGGATACCGCACTGTCCGCATTGCGGACAGGAACTCAAACGCCAAAGCGCCGAAGCCATCACCGGGCAGCTGATGAATCTGCCCGATAAGTGCAAACTTATGATCCTTTCGCCGGTGGTAGACGGCCGCAAAGGTGAACACCGGGATATTATCGAACAGATCCACGCCGACGGCTTTCTGCGCTGCCGGATCGACGGCAAGATCGTTACGCTGGATGATCCCGAAGAAATCAAACTGGCCAAAACCATCCGCCACCACATCGACATTGTTGTAGACCGCCTGGTGGCCGGCAATATGGATCGCTCGCGGGTGAACGACTCGGTGGAAACTGCCCTCAAACACGGATCTGGCATGTTGACCTTGCTCAAACAGGAAGCAGGCTTTGACGATTGGCAGGAAGTCAAATACAGTGAGCATCTGGCTTGTACTGACTGCAAAGTAAGTTTCGGCGAACTTTTGCCGCGCAACTTTTCGTTCAACAGTCCCTACGGCGCATGCGAGTGCTGCAACGGCTTGGGCGTGCAAATGGTCATGGCCGCCGAACTGGCGATCCCGGACGATACCAAGAGTATCAAAAACGGTGCGATCCCCGGCTGGCGGCGCGGGCCGCGCCATCTGGTGATGTATTACAATATGCTGCTGCGCAAGCTGGCGGAGTGGAAAAATTATCCGGCCATGCTGACCACCCCGTTCCGTGAGCTGCCGGAAGCGATCCGCCACCTTATCCTCTACGGCAGCGGCGAAGAACACCTTGAATTTGATTACTATATCCGCGGCAAAAAATACCGCTGGAGCAAACCGTTTGAAGGCGTGTTGGAAAATCTGCGCCGCCGGATGGTGGAAACCGAAAGCGATTCGGTGCGCGAACGACTGAAAAGCTACCTTGCGCCCCGCACCTGCCCGCAGTGTCATGGAGCCCGGCTCAATCCGGTCAGTCTGGCCGTTACAGTCGGCGGGCTTGCTATAGACAAATTCAATGCTTTGAGCATAGAACAGGCGCGTAAATTTCTGGACGGACTGGTTCTGGATAAAGAGCGCGAAGCCATTGCCAGCGATGTCCTGCGCGAAATCAAATCGCGCCTGAAATTTCTTTGCGATGTAGGCTTGAGTTATCTCTCGCTCGACCGCGCCAGCGGCACGCTTTCCGGCGGCGAAGCTCAACGCATCCGTCTGGCCACCCAGCTGGGGTCAGCGCTGGTCGGAGTGCTTTATATTCTGGACGAACCCTCCATTGGCTTGCATCAGCGCGACAACGATCTTTTGATCGGAACTTTGAAACAGCTGCGCGACCTCGGCAATACCGTCATTGTGGTTGAACACGACCTTGATACGATCCGGGCGGCCGATCATGTGCTGGATATGGGGCCCGGAGCCGGCCGCAGCGGCGGAAAACTGGTGGCCCAGGGTACGCCGGAAGCCGTAGCCAAAGTGGTGGGTTCCCCCACCGGTGATTATCTGGCCGGCCGCAAGCTCATTCCGGTACCGGCCGAACGCGCCTGCGGCATGAAAAAAAGTATCAAGTTGCTGGGGTGTACGCATAACAACCTCAAAAATATCAATGTGGAAATTCCATTGGGCGTATTTTGCTGCGTAACCGGGGTTTCCGGTTCCGGCAAAAGTTCGCTGGTCAACGAAATTCTGGTGCGCGCGCTCAATGCCCAGCAGAAAATCATGGATCTGCCGCCGGGCAGCCATCAACGCATCGAAAATCTGGAACTGGTCGATAAAGCCATTATCATCGACCAGAGCCCCATCGGCAGAACGCCGCGCAGCAATGCGGCTACTTACATCGGCGCATTCGATATCATCCGCAAACTGATGAGCGAAACGCCTGATGCCAAACTGCACGGCTACGGTCCGGGGCGTTTCAGCTTCAACGTCAAAGGCGGCCGGTGCGAAGAGTGCAAGGGCGACGGAATAAAAAAGATCGAAATGCAATTCCTTTCGGATGTATATGTGGAGTGCAGTGCCTGCAACGGCAAGCGGTTCAATGCCGAAACCTTGAAAGTGCGCTACAAAAAACACAACATTGCCGAAATACTGGATATGACCGTCAATCAGGCGGTGGAATTCTTTGACGCTGTACCGCCCCTGAAACGCAAACTTGCCACATTGCAGGAAGTCGGCCTGGGCTATATAAAACTCGGTCAAAGCGCCACGACTTTATCCGGCGGCGAGGCCCAGCGGGTCAAATTAGCCGCGGAACTCTGCCGTATACCGCGCGGCCACACTATGTATATACTTGACGAACCGACCACCGGGCTGCATCTGGCGGATGTGGATCAGCTTTTGCATGTGCTGTTCAAACTCCGCGATATGGGCAACAGTGTGCTGGTCATCGAACATAATCTGGATGTGATCAAAACTGCCGATCACATTATTGATATCGGCCCGGAGGGTGGCAGCGCCGGCGGACAGGTGATCGCCTGCGGTACGCCCGAGGAAGTGGCCAAATGTAAAAAATCCCATACCGGGCGTTATTTAAAGGAGTATTTGTAATATATTATGAACGCGGTAGTGATCCAAACTTTTCTGGCAATTCTGGAAACATTTATTATTTTCGGCATCGGGGCCTGGCTGACCAGGCGCAAAGTGCTGGACGAAAATGGTATTTCGCAAATTTCCAACCTTACGCTGGATGTACTGTTCCCGCTGCTGACGATCGGCAGCATCACGCGCAACTTCAAATCTTCCGATCTGGCGGATCTGTGGATATTGCCGGTCGCCGGATTCGCCATGATGGCCGCGGGGATGCTGATGGGATTAGTTTTCTGCAAATTCATGCTCAACAAAAGCAAAGCCCGTCAGGCAATGTTTCAACATTACTGCACCAGCAACAACTATCTCTTTCTGCCGTTGATCGTGCTGGATAATTTGTGGGGGGATTATTATGTGAGTCTGCTGCTGGTGATGAGTTTGGGCGGCAATGTCGGGTTCTGGACATTGGGGATCGCTTCTTTCGGCGGCAACTCCATGCGCGAAACTGTCCGCAACATTTTCTCGGTCAACCTTTATGCGGTCTTGCTGGCGTTGACACTGGTCGTATTGAATATCCCCCTGCCCGGTGTGGTCGCCAACGTCTGCAATACCATGGGCGGCGCAGCAGTACCGCTGGTGCTGGTGGGGATCGGAGCGGCGATCTACAAAAATGCCCGCGGCATGTGGCACAATCTCTTTGATGTATTTTACCTCAGCGCGGTGCGACTGATAATTCTGCCGCTGATTTTTATTATGCTGTTCAAACTTCTTCCGATACCGCAGGAGATTTTCCGGGTATTGGTGGTAACGGCGTTGATGCCGGTATCCTCAAGTTCCGTATTGGTGGCTCGGCGTTACGGCGGCGATATGGAGCTGGCCAGTCAGGCGATCGTTATAAGTACGGTCCTTTCGATCGTGACCGTGCCGCTGATGCTGATGTTTTTCCTGTAATCGCAGCAAGGAGTTTTTATGGAAATTACAACATCAAAAATCGTTGCCGGATTTCTGCTGACCGCCGCCGCCGGGCTTTCCACGGGTATCGGCAGCTGTATAGCTTTTTTTGCCAAGCGTTCCGATACGCGTTTTCTTTCCTGCGCGCTGGGATTTTCCGGCGGAGTTATGATCTATATATCGCTGGTGGAACTGCTGGCGGGGTCGCAGTTGGAACTCTCTGAAATATTCGGCAAACGCCCCGGTTCCCTGCTGGGGATCGCCGCATTTTTCGGCGGCATCGCCATCGCCATGATGATCGACAAGCTCGTCCCCCATCACGAAAACCCGCACGAA
>SUWA01000018.1 GCA_015061695.1 Lentisphaerota bacterium | reverse complement strand
ATTTATAATGATGCCAACAGCTGCCCCTCAAAGCAAATTTATGAGAAAATGCAAAAATATAACGCAGAATAACCGGATATGTTACATATTTAAGCTTAATTACTACAAAAAAAGTGTTGCAAAACTCTGCGAGTTTTGCAACACCTCCTTAAAAAAGTTTTTCCTTCTTCCCCAAGCTTTCACCCAGCCTTACTTTTTCCGGCTGAAAAACTCGATGGTTTTTTTCATACCTTCGGCGAAGGTGTGTTTGGGAACAAAGCCGGTGCTTTTGAGTTTATCCACGGCGGCCATGGAGTGTTTTACATCGCCGGGGCGCTCGTCAAGGTGAACTACTTTGCTCTGGGAGTTGGTGGCTTTGAGGATTTCCTGCACCAAGTCATTGATGGTGATCTTCTGACCGTATGCAATGTTGTAAACGCCGGTAAAGTCATTCATTGCCATAAAGACGTTGGCTTCCACAATATCCTTCACATAAATAAAATCCCGGGTCTGTTCGCCGTCGCCATAAAT
This sequence comes from Lentisphaerota bacterium, assembly GCA_015061695.1. GTDB lineage: Bacteria > Verrucomicrobiota > Lentisphaeria > Victivallales > Victivallaceae > SIG78. Next base: position 37,868 of record SUWA01000018.1, on the reverse strand, counting down.
GGTAATATCCTCATTGGCAACCGCTTTGGCGGTGAAGATCGGGATCGCCGCCGCATACGCACTCTTGGGGTCCTGACGGGGGCCGAAGACGTTGAAATAACGCAGACAGGCGGTTTGCAGACGGCCTTCACGCGTGAACATGTTACAGTAATATTCGCCATCGAGTTTGGTTATGGCGTAGGGACTCTTGGGTTCCGGGATCATGCTTTCGACTTTCGGCACGATGGGGTTGTCGCCGTAAATGGCGGCACTGGTGCTGAAACAGAGCTTTTTGACCCCGGCAGTGGCGGCTTCTTCCAAAACATTCAAAAGCCCGTGGATGTTGATATTGACACATTCAGCGATCTTGAACATGGATTCCGGCACACTGACCATGGCCGCCAGATGAAAGACGTAGTCCACGCCCTGCATGGCGGCTTTGACCGCGGCGCGGTCGCAAACATCGCCTTCAATGAATTCCACATTCAACCCGTCGAGGTTGTGCTTGTAGCCGCTGCGCAGATTGTCCAAAACGCGGATCTCGGCCTTATTGTTGAAATATTCAGCAATATGGCTGCCGATAAAACCGGCTCCACCGGTGATAAGGATTCTCATTTTTTGATCTCTTTCTTTACTTGGTTGAGCAAATTCATCATTTCGTTGTACTGGCTTTCGATCGAACGCACCAGCTGGAACTGACTGCGGGCACGGTCGAGGTTATGGCCCTCGCGGCGGGTCTTGAAATAGACATCGCCTTCCAGGTAGTCGGTCAAAAAGCGCGTGCCGATCTCCAGCGTGATCAAAGCTCCGGCAAAGGGCATGTTTTCCAGCTCGCAATCGTTCAGTACCTTGCCGGCTTCGGAACAATATCCGCGCAAGAGTGCTTCAAAGTTTTCAAAACGCATAAAGATCTTGTTCAAGTCGCGTTCATCTTCCGGCGCGGGCGAAGTTCCGGTGCGCACCATATCGCCAAAGTCATAATGTGCCAGACCGGGCATGACCGTATCGAGGTCGATCACGCAAATACCTTTGCCGGTGGCGTCGTCGATCATAACATTATTGAGCTTGGTATCGTTGTGAGTAATGCGTTCGGGAATGCAATTGCTTTTCTGCAAGTCGATAAGTTTGCTGCAAATATCTTTGCGCGAAAGCACAAAGTCGATTTCGGCGGCAACTTCTTTGACCCGGTTGCATTTGTCGAGCCTGATGGCATTTTCCAGATTCTGCACCCGCACCGGGGTGTTGTGGAAATCGGGGATGGTTTCCACCAGCCTTCCGCCGGTTATGTCAGCCAGATCGGCCTGAAAACGGCCGAAAGCGCGGGCGGCTTCGTAGGCTTGCTGCGAGGTTTCCAATATATCAAAACTGGTGGCGTTTTCGATGAAAAGATAGCAGCGGAAATAGTTGCCCGCATCATCAATTACATAACATTTGCCGTCTTGCGCCGGTACCAGCGTCAGATATTCCCGGGCGTTGGCGGCTTTGGCCGCCTGATGACCGGTTACGCGCCGGATATTTTCCATCAAATTCACCGGATCGCGGAAAATGTTGGTATTGATACGCTGCAATATATAACGGACGCGCGTGCCGCACTGGTCAAAGACTACGGCAAAGGTATCGTTGATATGCCCGTTGCCGTAGGGTTCCACGCTGACCGGATTGCCGTAAAGTTGAAACTTTTGCAGAATCGAATTGAAATCAAATTGTTTTGCCATAACTTGCTCCATTGAGGTTTGCCATTGGCAATACTTTACATGCAATCAGCAGATTTTGCAAGTTGCTTTGCGAAAAAATACAAAAATATTTTTTATTGCAACTTGCTTGTACACAAGTTTATATGTTTTGTTTTGTGTGCTGTTTTATTTATAAAAATTGTTTATTTGTCCATGTTTTTTAAAGACCGAGGAAATTACCGTCCTTATAGATCAGCGCCGCGTGCATTTCGTGGAAAAGCGGTGCCGGGTTATTGATGCACAAGGCTTTATAGCCGGCAGCTTTGAACTGTTCCAGCGCACTTTCATAGTCATATTCGTCCGAAAAATCATCCGTCATGATCACAATGCCGGAATTTTTGAGCATGGGCGTGATGTATTTGACTTCGTCTTTTTTGTCCGGACCGTCAAAAAAGATGAGATCAAATTTATTCAAATGCTCATCGGTATAGCTCTGGAGCTGTTCGGCGCTTTGTTCCCCGTCGCGGACAAAGTGGCGGTGGCCGCCAGAATCTTTCTTTTTCAGCGCAATGCGGCAGCTGGAAGTACGCTTGAAGGTGTGCAGACCCCAGCGATAGGTGTAAATATCCCACCTGACGCAGCACGCCATGGATTTTTCGATCTTGCTGTTCAACAGATCGAACAGTACATAGGGTATCTGCGGTGCGCTGTGTTCATCGGCTTTGATACATCTGTGTTTTTCCATTGCCAGATAGTAGCCGTGATTGTCCAGATAACTGTTGCGGGCAGTAATGCCGAGCGGATTCTTTTTACCGAAAAGTTTGAACATGATTTTACTCCGGATATTTTAATGATATTTGATTATTTTTTAAGTTGGATCTGCCGGGTGTTTTCGTCAATTTTTTCGATGTACAAGTGGAGCGTTTCCGGCGGCAGGATCTTTTCGATGCGCACCGGCCATTCCAAAAGCGTCCACGCATCCGGATCGCTCAAAAACTCATCCACGCCAAAGCCCAGCGCTGCGTGTTCATCGGCGATCCGGTAGAGGTCAAGGTGATAAAACCGCTGGTCCGAGTCAGGTATATCGTACTCCTGCACAATAGTGTAAGTGGGGCTGGAAACCGCTTCGCTGATGCCCAGCCCGCGGGCAAACCCGCGTGCGATGACCGTTTTGCCCGCGCCGAGATCGCCGTGCATGGCGATCACACTGCCGGGCGGCAGGGTACGCGCCAGCTGTTCGCCGAAACTCTCGCTGGCTTCGCGGCTGTGAGTGGTGATGATTTGATTTTCAAAACTTGCAGTGTTCATATCCATTTATCTCCAGATCCGGGACAACTTTGCCCGCAGTGGTGTATTTTACAGTTCGAGTATCCGTGACCCTGCCGACAGCAGTCAGCGTTGTGGCAAAGGGCCATTTTTTCTGCAGTTCCTGATACTTATCCGGCGGGATCGTAAAGAGCAGTTCGTAATCTTCGCCATCGCTCAAAGCCTGCCGGGGATCGCAGTGGTTGCGGCAAGGCAGTTTATCAAGTTCGATCTCCGCGCCGCAGCCGGAGGCATTCAGCAGCTTGGGCAGATCCGCCGCCATGCCGTCAGAGAGATCCATCATGCAGCAGCTGAAATTATTTTGAGCCAGAAATCTGCCTTCATCCAGCCGCGGTTCAAAGTCCAGATTGTGTCCGGTGCGGAGCGTGTCGCCCAGCGCTCCGGTTACGGCGATCAACTCGCCGGGGCGGGCGTTTTGCCGCAGACAGACTTTATCCGGTTCAACTTCACCTAAAATCGTCAGCGCCGCACAGTCAAGCCGGGTCGGCAAACTGGCCAGATCGCCGCCGGCAACAGTTACGTTGTATTGCTGCGCGCACGCTTCCAGCCCGGCAAAAAAGCGCTGCATCCACTCATCGCTCCGGCCGTTGACCGCCAAGGTCAGCAATGCCCAGCGGGGGATACCGCCCATGGCGGCAATATCGCTTAAATTGCGCTTGAGCAGTTTGGCGGCAACGCGTTCCGGAGCTGTATCTTCGTAGTAATGTACATTGCTTATGACCTGATCGGCGGCCGCCAGCAGACAGCGATCGCCGAATTTCAGCAGTGCGCAGTCATCGCCGGGTGGTACGAGCATATTTTCGTCGCGGCGGAAAAGCGGCAGGATTTGTTGCAGCAGGGCAGTTTCGTTCATAACAGCGCCTCGCTTTTTTTCTGCAGCAGGGCCGCAAACGTTCCGTCGCAAAACTCATCGGGCATAAAGAGCTGTGAATTAACGAGTTCAAAGCCGGGATGCTGCTGCAGAAATTGTCCGATCTGCAGCTCGTTTTCTTCCGGTTCCAGACTGCAGGTGCTGTAAAGCAGCAAGCCGCCGGGGGCAGTCAATTGCGCGGCGTTGTTGAGAATGGCACTTTGCAGTTTTACTGTGTCGGAGAGATCTTTGAGCTGCCAGCGCCAGAGCGCATCCGGCCGGCGGCGGAAAACCCCGGTGTTGGAGCATGGTACATCGCAGCAAACCAGTTCAAAACAAGTTCCGGAAAACCAACCGGCAGCATCGCCGGCCATGGTCCGGCACGAAAGCCGGCAGCGCTGTAAATTTTCTTTGACCAACTGCAGCCGGCGCGGCGAGCGGTCAAGCGCCGTTGCCTGATACACTTTTCCCGCCGCAGACAAGAGTTCCATAGTCATTATCAATTTGCCGCCCGGCGCTGCACAAAGATCAATAAAATTGCCTTTATCGGGCAGCCAAGGCAATGCTTCGTTCAGCAGCGCGCACACCTTGCCGGGGGCGGGGTCCTGAATATAAAATGCTCCGTCGCGCATGGCTTCTGACCGGATCAGTGCATTCAGATCCCGGCAGCGGAAAAATTGCCACGGCGCCTCAATGGCGATCGCTTCAGCCAATGCTTCTTCCGGCAGGATTCCGGCATCAAAATTATTGCGCAGCCGCACCGTTGCCGGCGCATTGGTCAAAAAGAGTTCGTTCAGACGTTGGAATTCTTCGGCCGGAAAACGCTTTTGCCAGCGTTTGGCCAATACCGGCGGCAAGGCGGGCATGTCATTATCATTTTTCAACTTTTCCAATGCCTTGCGCAGCACTGCATTGGTAAATTTGGCGGCATATTGTCCGAACTCTTTGCGGGCCAGTGTTACTGCTATATTGACCACACTTTCCGGTGCCAGCGAATCCTGAAAAGCGGCCATGGTCAGCGCGGCGGTCAGCAGATCATAAAGTTTTTGCTCCGGCTTTTTGCTGCAGCATGCATCAATGGCGCAAGTTACCTGCCGCCGGTGCCGGTAGTAAGTAAAAAGCAGATTGCTCAATCGCCGCCGCAGCAGCATATCCTGCGAAAGATCATCCAGATACTCATCCAGACTGATCTGGCGTGTACGGCAGCAAGCCAAAGCCTCCAGCGCTGCTTTCAGCACCGCTTCGGGCGAATGAAGATGATTTTTCTGCAATGTGGCGGCCATGGTTCAGCTATTGCTTTATCTGACGCGGCGGAAAAGCCCGCTGGTCCACTCTTTTTCGGTAAAGCGATCCAGTTCCACCGCGCCGGCAGCGGTGAAAATTTCGCTTAAATTATCAAAATCCTGCGAGAGAATGCCCGCCAGCGCCAGCAAGCCATCTTTGCGCACCCACGAAATGATGCGCGGTGCATGGGCGCAAAGTATGGGGCTTAAAATATTTACACAGGCCAAGTCAAATTCCTGCGGTGCAGCGTAAGTTGTGGCATCCGCGGCAAAGAGGTCGATATCTTGGGTGGTAAGATCGTTGCACTGCATGTTTTCCAGCGTAACACTTACGCAATCGGGGTCATAATCGTATGCCGTTACCGGTGCATAGCCCAGCAGTTTGGCCGCAATGGCCAGAATTCCGGAGCCGCACCCGGCATCGAGAACACTTTTGTACTCTTGTTTTTGGGCATTCTGCGCCAGAACTTTCAGACAATACGCGGTGGTGGCGTGCTGGCCGGTGCCGAAACTCATGCCCGGATCAATATTGACCACCGCCTGACCGGGCTGCGGAGTATATTTCAGCCAGCTGGGCCGGATAACCAGATTGTCGGCAATGTGGATGATGTGGAAATATTTTTTCCACACTTCGCTCCACTCTTCGCGGGCAAGTTCAAACTCTTCCACATCGCTGAAGATCGCTCCGGCTTCGCTCCAGAACGGCAGACATGCGTTGATGCGTTCGGCCAGTTCGCGGCCGCCTTCGGGTGTTTCGGAATACGCTACCAGATACATGGCGCCGGACTCGCGGTCTTCGTAACTGCTGAAGTAGGTTTCCAGCGAGCTTAAAAGTTCAAAAGTCAAATCCGGGTTGGCTGTATAGTCGGTCAATTTGACGCAGTACAATTTGTCGCTTATATTGCTCATAGAAAAAATCCTTGATTTTCACATTTTTTCTTAATATACATGCAAAAAGCAGATTGTAAAATCTTTGTAATGTATGCTATATTATAAAAAAGCAGTTTTTTTCATATTTTTTGCGATCAGGAGAGTTTATGAGCCTGAAAATCATATCCGGTCTGGCCCGGGGCATTATGCTTGATACCCCCGATGACCGTGCCATGCGGCCCACCTCCGGCCGCTCCCGCGAAGCGCTTTTCAGCAGTCTGGGGCCGCTGAACGGAATGCGTTTTGCAGATATTTTTGCCGGTTCCGGCGCGATCGGGTTGGAAGCCGCCAGCCGCGGCGCCGGCGAAGTCGTTTTGCTGGAAGGCAATCCGCGGCATGTGAAATTTATTGAACGCAACATCGCCAAACTGCGCCGGGCCGGAGTGGAAGTTCCCATTGAGCTGATCGGACGCAAAGCCATTGCCGGAGCGCTGTTGAACATCGGCAGTTGCGATATATGGTTTTTTGATCCGCCGTATGCTGAATCGGCCGGTTATCTCCTGGAACTGCTCCAAAATGATGCCGTCTTGGATTTGTGGTGCAATTCGCTGGTGATTTGGGAAATGCCCGATACGGTTGAAGACCGGGCGCTGTTTCAGCGGGTATTTGAACTCAATGACCGTCTGGAAAGTCGGGTAAAACATCTCGGCAGCAGCGATTTCCTTTTCTGCCGGGTGGCCGGGAGCGTGAACGATGAGCATTGATCCGCGGCATTTTGATTTTACCCGGCACAAGTGGCGCTGGCATTACTTGCCGGCGGAGGTGGCGGAGCGTCTGGCCGGAGAGGCTCCGGCCGACGAACTTGTATGCGTTAAAGCTACCGACAGCCGCGCGGTTTACCGGTGGGAAGAACTTTTCATCAAAGTATCCGGCAGTTTACGTTTGAAAAGTCAGCTTGCGCCGGCGGCCCGGCAGGAGTACAACAGTTATTGCAAACTTGCCGACTGCGGTGTTCCGGTAGTCAAACATCTGGGCTGGGGGCGATCCGGGCATTACACTGCGCTGATCACTGAAGCGTGGCAGAATGATGCGGCCGATGCGCTCAACTACTGGTATCAGTTGATCTACTCCCAGCAGGATACGGCGCTTTTTCTGCGGCAGTTATCTGATTTTCTGCGTTATGTAGTTGATTCTCCGCTGCAACACGGGGATTTTCATCTGGGCAATATACTCTATTCGCCTTCGCGGGGAGAGTTTGCGCTGGTGGATCTGCATAATGTAGGTTTGGGTAAAACGCGCAACTTGCGCGGCAAGGCCGAAATGCTGCGGATATTGTGCGAGTTGCGTTCAGCTGTGCGCCCGCAGGATATGGTGGAAATGTTTTACAATATTGCCGGAGTCAGCGAAAGTATGGCCGGCGAAGTGATCCGCGGAAAACTCATTGGCGATATGGAACGCACCCGGCATGACTGGTCGCGGCGGGTGCGGCAGTTTTTGAGCGGATATGCCAAATTTTCCGGGTTTGTCCATTACGGCAACAGTGTGTTGCTGGTGCAGCGCGATAAACTGCGGCGCAATCTCTTTGACCCTTCGCTGGCGGCCAAGGGCAAATACCGCACCACCCGGTTGGCGTTTGAGGCTGCGCTGGAACAGATGTTGTTTTCGTTTTATCTGTCGCTTTTGCAAGTTCCGCACATACCGGTGGCGGCACTGGCTCCGGACGGCACGCTGTATTATCCGGAGGTCCCCGCAGAATGTACCACGCCTGGCGATGGCGATCGCGAATGGATAAATTGCTATAACGAGTACCTTTTGTGCATGGGTTTGCACCTCAAAGATTATCATCAGTGGATTTTGAGTCCGGCCGGTCAGCTCTGGCTGGCTGACTTCAACAGTATGCTGGGCGCCATGCCGGACCGGTCGGTGTTTCATCCCCGCAATGTCGATCCGCGCCGCTGGCGGGTACGCTGAAGATCAAACGGCTGCTTGCCGTCGGCAAAGTCAGGACTTTTTACGCAGTCTGGCCACAAACATGCTGTCGCAATTTTCGGCCGCGCCGGTGATCTGCAGCATACCACTGCAAAGTTCTCCGGTCAGCGGATTGGCAAAACTTTCCAGTTCAAACTCGCTGTGGCGGGCCAGAAAATCCCGGATGACTGCGGCATTTTCCATTTCAAACGCCGAACAGGTCGCGTAAATCAGCACTCCGTTGGGGCGCAGGGCATTCAACACATTTTCCAATACTTTGAACTGCACAAGGTTGATTTCCCGGACTTCTTCCGGCGAGGTGTTCCAGCGCCCGTCGGGATTGCGCCGCCAGACTCCGGAACAGGAACAGGGCGCATCGATCAATATGCCGTCAAATTTGCTGCTGCGGCGGGGAGGGACTTTGTTGCCGTCCCATGGGCGGCATTCAATATTGGGGAATGCACTGCGGCGGGCGCGTTTTTTCAGATCTTCGAGTTTGTAACTGCGTATATCGCCGGCAACGACTTTGCCGGTGCGCTGCATGAGTTCGGCCAACGCCAGCGTTTTGCCGCCGGCTCCGGCACAGCAGTCCCACCAGCGTTCCCCGGGGCGCGGCGCACAAACATTGGCGATCACCTGCGAAGCCAGATCCTGTACTTCGATACGCCCTTCGCGGTAAGTTGGCAGCGTGTACAAATTGACCGACCCGGCCGTAATGGCCAGTGCTTTGGGCATCGTGCGGTGTTTACGCACACTCAACCCGGCTCCGGAAAGCTCTTTGATTACGCTGTCGACCGGCGAATTCTGCACCCGCAGCCAAAGCGGCGGACGTACCGCCAGCGAACGGAAATAAGCCGCTTTATCCGGCATTTCCTGCAAAAACTCTCTGCTCCAAAAACTTTGCAGCAGCTCCCATGGCGGATGTTCAAACGGCTGTCCCGTGAGTTTTTGCACCCAGTTGGCAAATCTTTGCAAACGCCATTCCTGGGCCGGGTCAAAGAGTTTTTCCGGATCGGGTATGCGCGGCAGCGACAATTCTCCGGTCAATATATGATGAGCCGGTTCCGGCGGCAGATTTTCCAGCACCCAGGCTCCGGCCAGCAGCGTGCCGACCGTTTTGCCGCTCAAATTGCGGCTGCTGCCGGCAGTCAGCGCCTGCTGTTCTTCTGCCGTGATCAACCGCGTCAGCCAGCCGTAGAAACGGAAAAACGCAAACAAACTTTCGCTGAACAAACGGCGGTCGCGGGAGCCGAACTGACGGTTTTCGCGCCAATACGAGCTTAAAAAACGGTCCAGCGCCCGCCGGTTGCCCAGCACTTCTTCGATAGCGTTATCAAATATTTTCCGCAGATTGCGCAACTGGGTATGCAAGTGTCTGCTGTCAACGCCTGGTTGATTGGGAATGTTTCGACTCATCTGTTTTTTCCTGATTTGGGGTAATACTGACTTTTACCCTTACCGAATCCGGGCGCGGTCCATGTATGCTTATCGGTTTGTTATTCAAGTCTTGCGGTACATTGATCTCTACCGGCAGGTCATATTCGCCTGCCGGCAGATCGGGGGGGATAATTACTGAAGCCGAGATATTTTTATCTTCTTCGTCCAGGATTTCCATATCGCGCCGCGGACCTTGCAAGGTAATTTCCACCTCTTTCTTTTCGCCTGTAATTCCGGCGGTTATGTTTTGGGAAGAAGGGGGGAGAACTACGTTGACCTTCACATTTTTGGTTTCAACAAAAGTGTGAGATACGATTGTAATATAGGCCGCTACCATGGGGTCGGAATCGGAGTCGGAAACGCGTATCCCCCGGGGGAGATCCAGATAGCAATCATAACGGTATGTGCCATCCCGCAATTTATCGCCCAATGGAATCGGTTTGGTGGTAACAACTTTGATGTCTTTCAGCATTTTTTCCGGCCCGGTCAGAGTTATTACCTGCGGAGAGAGCGATAGGTCGCTTACATAGTAATTGCGGCTGAAACTGCCAGTGTAATCATAATTCGGGTGGATGTTGACATCTTTACGGGTGATCTGATCCAGTTCCAGAGTCAGTTCGCGGGGCGAAAAGGATGATACCCGGACTCCGAAAGGCAGATTTTTTACATTTTCCGACTGCAGGTGCAGCGTATATGGTTCTCCGGGAATGATCCTTTCCTGATGGACGACCGCCCGGATGTTCAAAGTACTTGGATCGAGCTTATCCAGTTTTTTGTTATTGCCGGAGAGAGTTATATTGACTTTGGGTACTTCGTGGCCGCTCAAGGCTATATTGGATGGCATTTCGATATTGACCGGTATGTTATGAAAAGTTTTTTCGTACTTTTCGCCGGTTCGCGGGGCGATCGACAAATAGAGCAGCATGGTCAGAAAAAATGCTACCAGTTTACGCCAGAAGTCGTGCCGGAAAAAGTCAACAATAAAGTTTCTGCGGTTGCCTGATTGCATATTTTACCGTTCCTTTCGCGTGGATGGAGTTGGGAGCGGATCTTCGTCGTCATGGAACTTTACCGCCCGTTCCCGCTCATCGCCGGAGTCAAGTATATCGGTCAGTGATTCGGAACTGCGGTCTGAATTCATCATCAGTTTTTCCAGTTCGTTTTCCAGATTTTTTTCAGAAAGTCCTTTCATCATTGCTCCGCGGCAGGCAATGCTTATACTGCCGGTTTCTTCGCTGACGATCACCACGGCGGCGTCGGTTTCTTCGGTGATCCCCAGCGCAGCACGGTGGCGTGTACCCATAGTACGCGACAAGTTGGCATCCCGCGACAACGGCAGGATCGCCCGGGCCGCCACGATCCGGCCTTCGCGGATGATGACTGCCCCGTCATGCAGCGGCGAATTGGGGTAAAATATGGATTGGATCAGCAGATTGTTGAGCTTGCAGTCCAGTTTTACGGCATCTTCCACAATGGCCCGCATCCCGATGCGCCGTTCGATAACGATGATCGCACCGGTCTTGCGCGAGGCCATGGCTGTTACCGCCTGAACCAGTTCGTTGATAGTTTCGCGTTTACGGTTGTGCTGAAAGAGCGTAAAACTGCCCAGCTGGGCAAAAGCCCGGCGCAGTTCCGGCTGAAACACTACAATAATCGTAAATGCCATCAAACTCAAAAAGTTGTCCAGAAGCCAGCGCAGTACGGTGAATCCCAAGCTGTTGGCGATGATCGACAATGCCAGAAACGCCACTACCAATCCGGCCAGCACGTTGGCTGCACGGGTTCCGCGCAAGTAGTAAAGAATTTTGTAGATCACAAAAGCTATCAGCAGGAACTCCACACATATCCGCAGGCAATCCAGCAAAGTTATCCAGACCAGGTTCCAGTCCATATTCCGGAAATCTCCAAGGCTTATGAGTAGAGTTTGCGCGGTTTTACAAAGACCGCCAGATCGCTCAAGCCATAGATCAGCGGCTTATTCTGGCGCAGGATCTTGAGTTCGACTTTGCGGGCTTTGACCGGCGCAAAATTCAGAAACTCGATTTGCAAATCTTTGTTGTTGCAGCTTTTGTCGATCATAAAATCCAACCATTGACCGCTATCATCGGCGAATCTTATCTGATAAAGTTTGGGCGCATAATTAATCCCGTTATCCAGATCGGCGTTGTACTCTGCCCAGACTATGCGGATGCCGTGGATCTCAAAATCGCGCTCCAGATCGACCGTAAACAGCGGTTCATCGTCGGTAACTTCCGGAAACCATGCCGTGTGCGGTACTTCATCCAGCGCCAACAGCGGCATGGTATTGAGCTGGCTGCTGGAAGCCCTGGCGCTTTTCCACGCGGCGGCGTTGACCAGTCCGAGATCGCCGGATACGGTCGATTGCGGAGTGTCGGTGATTTTTACATGCGGCACATTGTTTTCGTCAAACTCCACCGGATCAAAACCGATGCGGCGCTCAAAGTTGTGCAACCGGTGAACCAGCACGCTGTAGCCCTGGAACGTCTTGCCCCCGGGGCCGGTGAACATACCGCCGTGGCCGGTTCCGCAAACGATGCCATGCCGGTTGCGGCAGAGCAGTGTGGCGGGTTTTTTGACCGGGCCCAGCGGAGCATCGAGCATGTATACGCCAATGGCATAGCCGGGGAAACGGGTCCCGCAGGAGGCATACTGCAAATAGTATACATTGTTGCGTTTGTACATGGAGCAGCCTTCATCCCAGCCAAAATCGGTTACTTCGCCGTGGGCACCGAAATGCTCCCACTCGTTGCGGCTGTCCAGCTCAAAAAGTTTTACAATGTCGCTGATGCCGCGATCGGGGTGTTCCGGATCGACTTCCATGCCGTAAATGCCGCCGCCAAGCGGAGCGTATCCCCAGTAAAGGTAAACGCGGCCGTCATCATCAGTAAACAGCGCCGGATCCAGAAAATCTTCGATCACTTTGCCGTTTTTATCTTTGGGCGCGCCCAGCGTTTTGAACGGCCCCAGCGGGTGTTCAGCCGCATAAATACGGGCGGTTTTTTCGCCGTGGCGGATGGAACTGGTTATGTAAATATTTTTGCCGCAACGTGTAACGCATGGGGCATAGCCTAATGGCGAATCAATTTCGATCGGGCAGTATTCCCAATTGACCAGATCGCTTGATACATAGACCTGACGGCATGACATATAGGCGTAGTATTTGCCTTCAAACGGCAGAACTTCCGGATCGGCAACTTCCCGGTAATCACCGGGTTTATTGGTATAACCGTGGGTTTGCCAGCCGCGGTAGATGCGATCCATACCCACGGGCAGATCCGGCAGATTGGCCGGATTGCAGTAAACATCGTTCTGTAACGTCATATTTTACCTCGTTGATGATCCCGGGATCTTTACTCCGGAATAGCTGCGATTTACAAAAAGTTATCGTTTAATAAAATTAGCATATCTCATCAAAAATACAAATCGCACACCCTGAAAACCAACGATTTTATCCGGCCGGGCAATCAACTGCAGCTCTGCAGCGCCTGTTTTGCCGCGCCGCTGGCAGCTTCTTCGCGCCCCGAAGCCAGTTGAAGCGGCAAAGCAAACTCCTGTTTGATCGCATGTTGAATGCTTTTGACCAGCCGTACGGCGTTGCCCGAACCGATCACGCAGCGCCGGTTCTGCAATACTCCGGCAGGGAACCCATTTTTCAGATTGCGCACGATCCCGTAAGCCAATGCTGCGGCCAGAGCGCCCGGAGTGGCGTTGTTCAAAGTAAGGTTGCTGATCGAGCCGCGCAATTCCGGCGCATGGCGCTCGCCTAAAAAGTGCGGTGCGATCGTTATATCCGGCGTGGTATTTTGCTGCAGATATTCCATTCCCAGCGCGTCAAGTTTATCCAGCAGAACGCTTCGATCCAGCGGTGCTTCGCCCAGCGCCGTCCGGAAGGAGTTCACGGTATCGGCTAAAAATGCAAACGCAGCTCCGCCGCACAGCGGGGCGGCCACCAGCAGCTGCCTGTTGCCGGGGAAGGGACGTATTTCAATATTTTCCGGCAGTTGGCCGGAAAAGTTTTCACTTACCAGCGAAAGCTGGGCGCCGGTACCCAGAGTAAGGTAGATTTCGTTGGTAAAGTCGCTGCCGGTGCCGAGGATCGAGGCCTGATTGTCGCCGATGGCATTGGCTATGGCAGTATTTTCCGGCAGCTGCCACAAATCAGCATATTTTTTGTTTAAACGGCCGATGACCGCACCGCAGGGACGGATCTCCGGGAGTATTTCCGGATCAATGTTCAACTTTTGCACTGCTTCAAGATTCCAGCAACTGCAATCAAGGTCATACAAACCCCAGCTGGCGGCGTGCGTAGGATCAGTAGTAATAGAGGTATTTCCGCAAAGCTCCGCCGCTAAAAAATCACTGATCGTAGCGCATTGATCCCACTGCTGCAACTCGCCGCTGCGGGCCAGACGGGCCAGCGTGGTGCCGCCGAAACCTTCGCGCAGTTTCAGGTTGGCAATCCGGTTGAAATCCCCGATCAGATCTGCTCCGCAGCGGTGATCCTGCCACGTTACCAGATGCGATACTTGAGTGCGGTTTTTCAGCAGCAGCGAGTGCATCTGCCCGGTAATGCCTACGGCCGAAACTTCTTGACGCAGTTCCAACGGCAGTTGAGTTACCACCCGGTCAACGCATTGCATGATCAATTCGACATCTTGTTCAAAAGCGTTGGCATCGCCAGTTGGGACTGCCGCATGATGCGCCATCCCCGCGGCGGCCAGCACCTGATCGTTTTGATCGTAAATAACAGCGGCAACTTTGGTGGTGCCAAGATCTATACCCAGAGCTTTCATCTTATAATACCTCTATGGAGTGTTGATTCAACAGAGCTTTAAATTCGGCCATACATCCGTCATCCGGCACGCTTACACCCTTGCACGGGTAATCCCGGCGCAGTGCCGCGTATTTGGGTTCCGCTATATGGTGCTGACGGAGGAGTTCAACTTTGAATTTTCCGCCCTGACGATGGATTTGCTGCAAAAATTCCGCGAGCATTTGCTGATCGGCAGGTTGATCGTTCAACCCGGTTATCACGGGTATACGGATCGTCAGATCTTTATGATTGCAAGCGGCGTATTGCAGATTGCTTTTTACTGTATCAAGCAAACTTGAATTGCGGTTTATCCGCAAAGCAAATTTATTGTGATCAAGCGTTTTCAGGTCGGAAAAAAGCTGGTCAACGTGTTTGATGACTGCTTTGTAAGCCGGCGTAGAGGCGTTGCTTTCCAGCGCCGTGTGGATTTGATCCGCTTGCAGAGTCTGCAATACGCTTATAAGTTCCTCTGCTTGCAAAGTCGGTTCGCCGCCGCCGAATGTTACGCCGTCGATCAAGGCTTTGCTGCGCAAAGCCTTGCTGATGACCCAATCAGCAGTAACACTTTGACCGGCGATCACGGTGCGGTTGGGGTAGTACATGGTTTGCACTTGTGGCGATATACTCTCCGGAGCGCCGCACCAGTCGCAGCAGAAATTGCATCCTTTAAGGTAAAAAACCAATCTCGTACCGGTGCCGTCAACATTATGACTGCAACCGTGGTTGAAAATCATCATGCAAAAGGTTCCTCATTCTGCAAACGGTATTGCCGGGGCTGCCATTTGCTGCCGAGTTTGCGCTGCTGCTGCAAAGAGTAAAAACATTTCCGGGCCAGTTCTTTCATCGGCTGACGGTAGCTGGTAACTCCATGCTGGCGGCAGTTTTCCAGACCGTCGATACTGAAGATCGGCACCTGAAGTCCGACCAGCGGCATCGCAATTTCGTCGTTGATGGCAAAAATGGCACTGTCGGGATTGAATTTGTCGGGCAGTGTGCTGAAAAAATTCCACTTGCGGCGTGCGCATTCGCTGCGGCAGCTGTCAAGGCGTTCGCGGTTGGTATCCACATCACTGTTGCCCGGATCGGCAAAGTAGATGTTTTTTATATTCATAAGTTCGGCCTGATCCAGCAGTGCTGTTACTGCCGCATGATTATCCAGACACACATAATCGGCGATCCCCCCGGGGTTTATCTGGTCAAAAAACGTCAGATTCACCCCCAGGATACGCAAGCGCAGACAAAGATCCATATCCAGATCCCGGTCAGCGCCCCAGACAATAATATCGCGCAGCCCGTGCAGTACCAGCCGGATCAGTGCTTTGTTCTGCTCTTTGCCGGTGGCGGCGGGTTCCAGAACTGTAATGATGTTGCGTTCGGCCGCTTCATTGCATAAGCTGGAGAGAAAACTGCGCACAAAATGGCTGGCCAGCGGCACCACCGCGGCAATGCACTCAAGTTCGCCGCCGGAAGCAGCAAACGAGGTGTTTACAATGCTGCCGACTTTTTGTTTGCGGCTGATGATATGACTGTTTTCCAGCAAGGCAAAGGCCCGGCGGACGGTGATCCGGCTGGCCTGATATTTTTCAACGGCTTCCTGTTCGGTCAGGAATTTCTGCCCCGGCAGGAATTCCCCCCGCAGGATCGATTCAAACATATCCTGATAGATGCGGTCAGTCAACAACATGCAACAAACACTTTCTTGGGTTCAGGCGATATTTTCGTCGGCATCCAACCGGGTGATGATATCTTGCTGGATGACCGGCGAAAGATCCAGAAAATTAACAAATGTACCATGGATCCGCATGATGTAAATGCCGTTGGGAGCATATTTTTCCGGTTCGGCCAATACTTTGCGCAGATTCATTTTCGAGTCTATATTAAAGTAGACGTAAAACGGTGCATTGTCAAGGTTTTCTTTGTATCCGAACAACGGTTTTATGATTTTTTCTGCAAAAATCTGCATCTTGCCGGCATTGTCAGAACCATTGCGGAAAACTTCCGGCGCGATCCCCAGATGCGAGGCATAGCCGCCGGGGAAGTCGATATAAGGCAGTTTGCGTTCGCTCAAAAGCATATCCAACCGCCCGTTATGCACGCTTTCGCGCCGCGGGTCGATGCCGTAGCCGAGCATGGCGCGGGCATGGCGTCCGTCGGGCGTGGCGCCCACATGATAGCCGTAGAGCAAATGCGTGCTGGGGGTGGAAAAATCCGGCCAGAACGGATTGCCCGCCGGGTTTTTAAGCTGCATAACCATATCGCTGACCTGATGAGCAAGGCGCACGGCAACACTGTCAACTTCCTCAATATCATTGCCGTATTTGGGCTGGGCAATAAGATAATTTTTCAGTTCTTCGCAGCCGGCAAAGTCGTTTTGCAGCGCGTTGACGATTTGAGTAGCATCAGCCGCATTTTCCTGCAAAGCATGTTTTACTGCAACCAGCGAGTCAGTTACCACACTCAACCCGTGGATCAGACAGCCGCTGGCGGCGTAGCTTACTCCGGGGTTGGCGGCATCGCGCATATCGCGGGCGGTCGTCAGGCCTTCCATAAGTGCGGAAGTAAACGGCACGGCTTGCAGCGCAATGGCTCCGGTACAGCCGTTGGCCGATTTTTCCATGATTTTCAGCAGGAAGTCAAGCTGTTTGAAGAACGCGTTTTCCAGATCGTTGAGCGTTGCTTCGGCATTTTCATAGCCCAATTCCTGATACGAAAGAGCCAATTTTTCGCCCGAAAGCATCGAACGGCCGTCATTGATGGTCAGCTCCAGCACTTTGGCCAGATTCAGCCAGCTGTTGGTAGTGTTGGCACTTTCTTTGCCCATGATCAAAGGTTCCTGACAACCGGCAATGGAGTAGTCGGCCATATCTTCTGCGGCAATGCCTTTGCGCTCCAGAAGTTTGAATACCATGTCGTCGTTGAAGAGTGACGGGGTGGAGTGGCCGGGCGTAAAGAAAAAGTCTTTCAATGCCTGATAGAATTTTTCCGGTGTATTTTTATGCAGTTTGCACGAAAGCGCCGGCTGGGGATTATTGGATTTGAAAAACGCCTGCAAAACAATATAGCTCATGTCGCAAACCAGATCGTTGCCGGCGGCATCACGCCCGCCGACCAGCACGTTTTGCGAAATCGCCCAGCAGCGTTCGCCCACCATCAGAAATGCCAGAAACGCCCGCACCAGTTCCACCGCTTCCGCTTCCGGCGTATCGAGCAGATAGGGTTGCAGTATGCGGTCAAGATTGCCGACCGAAAATGCGTAAGGATTGGGCGCCTGTTCCAGAGTCATGGCCATCCAGAGCAATGCGGCGCTCTGGACTGCTTCGTGCAGATTCCGCGCCGGACGGGCCGGAACCTGACAACAGGCTTGTTCGATCAGCTTCAGACGGGCGACTTCTTCGGCATCGCCGGCACGTTCCTGCTGCAGTTGCCGGGCCAATTCAGCATAACGAACTGCCAGAATTTTGGCAGCTTCCAGCGCAGAACGGATCTTTTCCGCCCCCGGTACAAATTCGAGTTTATCAATGCCTTGCGCCAGGATCTTGCGCAGATCCGGGATCGTGTGGCCGGTTACCGGCTCTACAAAGAAAGCCACTTCTTCGGTCAGTTTGCCGGTGGAGGCGTAGACCTCTTTCAGTGCCTTGACGTATGGAGTGGTAGTATAATAACTGCGTACTTTTTCGATCCGTTCGCGGGGGAATTCCGCATCGGGAGTCAAATCGTCGTAGATCGCCACCGGATCACAATAGCCGGCAAAAGTTTCGATTCGGAACGCCGGGTTGATAAGTGCGTAACTGGGGCTGAACGCATCATCCTGCGTGCCGGCAATAACGCTGCCGTTGGGAATGGAGAGCGGCATTTGCCTGACACATTCGCAAAGGATCTCCGGTTGCGATTCAGCTGCATCCGGTGCCGGATGATTCTGGCGGACAAGCATCTTGATTTCCTGATATTCAAACCAGCCGGTCATACGTTTCTGGGCAAACTTGTGTTCGAGCAGCCGGGCGGTGCCGCGGGCAAAAAGTTCAGCATTACTCATAGTGCGCAACTCCTTTCGGGATCGATTTTGCGGATTTTTTGTTTTTTTACAATTAAAAAAATTTGCAATTTGAATTTTGTCTTATTATATTATACCATAATACAAATAAAAAGTCAAATCAAAATCACAAAAATATTTTTTGAATCATGTGTAATGCAGTAAAATTTTTACCCAACCGCGTCTGGCGGGTCTATTCCGGCGGCAGCGGTATCGATCGTATGCGTGGAACGGTTCCGGAACAGGACGGACATTTTCCGGAAGATTGGATCGCTTCGACTTCACGAGCCAACAATCCCCAATATGAGAAATCCGATCAGGGATTGAGCATGGTCGAACTGCCGGAAGGAGCAGTGCTTTTCAGGGACTATCTGGCTGACGATCCGGAGCAGACTTTGGGGTTGGAACACTATAAAAAGCACGGCGCCAATGCGCTGCTGCTGATGAAAATACTTGATGCAGCCGAACAGTTGCCGATCCAGTGCCACCCCACTGTGCCGGATGCCAGGCGGTATTTTAACAGCAATTTCGGTAAAACCGAAGCCTGGTATGTGGTCGCCACGCGCGAAATCAATGGGCAGAAGCCCTATCTGCTGGTCGGGTTCAACGAAAAACTGTCGGTCGATCAATTCAAAGCCGAGGCCCGGCAGGGGGCTTTCCCCACCGGTGCTGATATGCTGCACAAGCTGGAAGTCCGGCCCGGCGACTGCCTGCTGATCCGCGGCGGTCTGCCCCACGCTATCGGCTGCGGCGTAACTTTGATCGAAGTTATGGAACCGAGCGATCTGGTGATCCAGCCGGAACATTTTTGCGGCAAGCAGCGTTTGTCGGAAGCCGAGCGTTGGAGCGGGGCAAAAATAGAGGACGCGCTGAACTGTTTCAATTATACTGCTGAAAGTGTTGACGATATCCGTCAGAATTATTTTATGACGCCGCAAGCGGTTGATGACTCGCTGCAGATCGTTGTCCCCAGAGCGCAGGCACGCTATTTTGAAGTGCAGAAACTTACTTGCAAAAATCATTATACATTGCTCAATCGTGAGCATTGCCACCGGGCCGGAGTGGTGATTTCGGGCAATTTGGAGCTTGAAGACGGAAAAAATCGTTTAAAATTGAATTCCGGCGACGCATTTTTCTTGCCTTGTAAATTGGAACAGTGTATATTTACCGGCAATGGCGAGGTGGTATTTGCATTGCCGCCGATTCAAAAAAACAACTGATTCAGAGGAATAGTATGAAATTCTATCTTGACGGCAGTGATTGGGAAGCAGATTACTTTATTTCTGACTTCGATTATGCGGCGTGGACAACTAACGGACGCCGCTTGCATAATATGTATCTGGATAACGCCAGCGCTGCCGGGTTTATCCGCGAAGAAAATCCGATGGCGGCCCAGTTCAAGGCCACCGTGCCGGGGTGCGACCGCTCGGTGCTGGTCGAAAATAATGCCATTGCCGATCCGTATTACGGGCGGAACCTTGATCACAGCCGCTGGTCGGAAAAAATGAGCTGGGCGTTCCGGAAAAAATTCACTCTGCCGGAAGAAATGCGCAATAAAAAACGCTTTCAACTGCACTTTTGCGGAATCGACTATCAGGCCAAATTTCTGCTTAACGGCGTTTATTTGTATGAACATACCGGCATGTTCATACCCTTTGAAGCCGATGTAACTGACTGCATCCGGCGCGAGGGCGAAAATAATCTGGTGGTGATTTTTGACCCCGTGCCTCAAGCGATGCCCGATCACCAGGACGCTACGCCGGAAGGCTGCAAACCGGCGCAGTTTGCCAATTATCACCGCGCCCAGATGAGCTACGGCTGGGACTGGATGCGCGGTATGGTGGCCGCCGGGATCTGGGATCATGTTTATTTGAATGCCAACGACGACGCACGCATTACTGATTGCTTTTTCCGCAGTCAGGCTTCCGGCGATGTGGAGCTGACTGTTGATACTATAGCCCAGAAAAAGGCGGCCTTTGAGCTGCAGATAGATATTGAACCGGCTAACTTCAGCGGCCGCAGCTACCATTTTACGCGCGAACTTAATCTGGTGCATGGCGATAATTCCACGCAAATGCACCTGGAGTGTCCTGCTCCGGAACTCTGGTATCCGCGTAACTACGGCAAACAGAATCTTTACCGCTTGACTCTGACGCTGGATGGCGAAGAAACCGTCAAAACGGTGGCGTTCCGCACGTTGGAAATGCGCCGCAATCCCAATTCGCCTGACCGCGCTTACGATCAAACCTTTACCTTTAACGGTCAGGCGGTCTTTGCCCGCGGGGTCAACTGGATCCCGGCGGATCTGATGCACAGCAATTGCGGCGCTGCTGAATACGAGCGGCAAGTGCGTCTGGCGGCCGAAAACAACACCAATATCTTCCGCGTATGGGGCGGCGGAATTATCGAAAAAGAAGAGTTTTATGATGCTTGCGACCGCTATGGTGTCATCGTCTGGCAGGAGTTCCCGCACTGCTGCAGTTGTTACCGCAGCGATCCGGAATTTGTTGCATTCAAGGCGCGCGAGGGCGAAGCTATTTTGCGCAAACTGCGCAACCATGTTTCGGTGGCGATGATCTGCGGCGGCAACGAAATGATGTATTACGGCGAATACCCGGAAAATCCGATTTATGTGCAGTACCGCAAGTTGACTGAAAAGTTTGCCCCCGATCTGCCTTATCATGTGGCCAGTCCCGACCGCAGCCGCCCCGGCGAACGCAATCACGGACCGTGGCACTTTATGATGCACGAACAGATCAATCCCCACGACCGGCTGGTGGCCAGCGAACTGGGCTGCAACGGGTTTCCTGAATACGAGAGCGTGAAAAAGTTTATTCCGGAATACGAACTGGAAACTCCCGACAGTCAGAGCTGGAAATACCACTTTGCCGTGCCTTGCCGCAATCAGGATTGGCATGTGCAAATGCCGTGGTTCAACGTTACCAATACGCCGGAACGCTGTCAGGCCACCATGTTCGTGCAGAGCGATATACTCGGGTATTGGATGAACCATTGCCGACGCAAATATCCGCACACCACCGGCTGCTTTTTCTGGCAGTACAACGAACCGTGGCCGACGTTGTTTTTGAGCGTGATCGACTACTACACGCTGCCCAAGATGGCCTACTACCGGCTGGGGCGGGTGCAGAAAAATACTATATTGAGTCTGCAGGATGATTCCTGGAGCTGTGCGGATGGCCAATTTGCTGCCAAACTCTATCTGACGAGCGATCTGCCGACCGGTGAACTGACCGGTTCGTTCCGGCTGTTGACCGGCGATGGCAAGGAATTGCTGCAGCGCAGCTTTACCGGTGTTTACGGCAGCGGCTCGGTGCTGCTGGATGAGTTGAATGCAGCCTTGCCGGATGATGTGCCCGGCGGATTGCTGATCGCCGAACTGCGGATAAAAAATGCCGCCGGTGAAATTATCTTTGAAGATGATCTTTTGTATGGTGTGCCGGACTTCAAAAATATATTTACTGCCCCGGCGTGTGCGCTGACTGCCGAAGCGGTGTGCAGTAAATCAACTGGCAATGAAAATCTGCTGCGGGTAACTTTGCGCAACAGTGCCGATGCTTTTGCCGCTTTGCAAGTGCGGCTGAATCTGCCGGAAATCGATCACAAGCAAGTTTACTGGCGCGACAATTATGTAACCGTTGCTCCGGGCTGCGAAAAGGTCGTTACCGCCGCGCTGACCGGCAGCCTGCCGGAGGTAGTGGAGCTGACCGGATGGAATATGCAAAATGTAAAAGTGGCGATCGCCACAGATAAATAAGGAATAAGTTTTATGAAAGTCGGAGTATTATTGCCGGAGTTGAGTGCCAGCATCAAAGATGCGCTGCAGCAGACCGCCGGCTGGGGCGTGGATGGTGTACAGTTTTATGTCAAAAACCGGCACTACGATCTCTTGACCGCCGATGACAGCGAAATAGACGATCTGCGCAAGCATATTGGCAGTTTGAATTTGGATCTGCCGGCGATCTGCGGCCAGCTGCCCGGGTACGGTTTTGAGCGCGAAAGCGATAATCCCACCCAGATCAAACTGACCAAACGCATTATAGATATAGCTCAACGGCTGGAAACAACAGTGGTATCCACCCATATCGGGGTGGTTCCGCTCGACAGCAATGATCCGGTCTACAGTGTAATGGTAAAAGCGCTGAACGAGCTGGGCAGTTATGCTGCAGCGCGCAACGTAACGCTGGCGATCGAAACCGGTCCGGAAGCTCCGGAACACCTGAAAAAGTTTATTGAAGATTGCAATGAAGGTATCAGTGTGAACTTTGACCCGGCCAATCTGGTGATGGTGCATAACATCAACGCAGCCGAAGCAGTCAGAGTGTTGGGCAAATACATCAGCCACACCCATGCCAAAGATGGTGTGAATTATCAAGCCTGCGATCCGGTACAGGTTTATCACGCATTTGCCAGCGGTGGTTTTGCCCAACTGGTAGAGGAAACCGGCGAAATTTTTGCTGAACTGCCTCTGGGGCAGGGCAAAGTGAATTTTGCCGAGTATCTGCCCGCACTCAAAAGTACCGGTTACGACGGTTATCTGACCATCGAACGCGAAGTCGGTGCCGACCCCGGCGCTGATATAGCCATGGCGGTAACATTTTTGCGCAAACAACTTGAAGAACTCAATATATAATAACGCTTTTTTAACTGCAAAGGAGCAAGAAAATGAGTAAAAAGCTTAAAGTTGGTGTTATTGGCGGCGGTTCGATCGCCCGTTGGTGTCATGTGCCGGGTTACGCGGCTGATCCGGATTGTGAATTGACGGCTTTGGCTGAACCCTGTCAGACTTCGATTGATAAATTGGCCGATAAAGGCTTTAAATTTGAACGTGTTTACAGCGATTATAAAGAAATGCTGGCCAAAGAAGATCTGGATCTGGTTTCGGTCTGCACTCCCAACAAATATCATGCCGAAATGGCGATCGCGGCATTGAATGCCGGCTGCGATGTGCTGCTGGAAAAACCCATTGCGCTTTCCATGGAGGAAGCCTATGCGATCAAAGAAGCTATGGAAAAGAACAACAAGCGCGTGGCGGTCGGTTTCTCTCACCGCTTTGAACACATGGTGCGAGAAGCCAAAGCGGCCATCCAGCGCGGTTTGATCGGCGAACCTTTTATGATCCGCGTGCGTTTTGCCCATATGGGCCCGCAGCCGGGCTGGGCCACGACCGAATGGTTCTACAAGCCGGAGATCGCCGGCGGCGGCGCCATGCTCGATATGGCAGTGCATTGCGTGGACATTATTCAGTTCATGCTCGGCAAGATCACCGGCATCACTGCAGTAACTGCGACCTTGCGCAAAGATATCAAAGTCGATGACAACGTGGTCGGTACGGTCAAGATCGGCGACCGCTGCATGGGGTATTTTGAAGGCGGCTGGACTACTCTGACCGGGTTCGGCGGCATTGAAATCATGGGCGATAACGGTTCGATCGTAGTCGATTACGCGCAGGGCAAAGTCTTTTCGCGCAGCGGCGTGACCAAGCCCGACGGCACGTTGACCATTCAGGACGAAGTCATTGCCACGGCCGCCACCCCCAAATGGACACTGCAAATGCAGGAATTGATCGCTGCGTTCAAGAACAATACCGAATTGCCGGCCACTTTGGAAGACGGTATTTCGGCGCTCAAAGTAACTCTGGCGGCTTACGAATCCAGCGCCAAGGGCAAATATATCTCCATTGACTGAAAAACGGTTTTGTATTATGAAAAAGATCGGTTTTATTGATTACTATCTCGATGAATGGCACGCTAATAATCTGCCCAACTGGATCAAAAATGCCAAACGCGGCGGTGAATTTGAGCTTTATATGGCTTACGGCGAAATTGAGCCGCCCCGGGAAGGTCTGCGCAGCAACGCACTCTGGTGCAAGGAAAATAATGTAAAGCAGGCTTGTTCGATCGACGAACTCGTTGAAGCGTGCGACTGCATTATGGTTCTGGCGCCCTCCAATCCCGAAACGCACTACCGTCTGGCGGAAAAAGCTCTGATGTCGGGCAAACGCACCTACATAGATAAACCCTTTGCCCCCTCGCTGGCGGAAGCCAAAAAAATCTTTGCGCTGGCAGAAAAATACAATACGGAATTTTTCTCCAGTTCGGCACTGCGTTTTGCTGACGGCATGAAAACGATCAAATCCTTTGAGTTCAAACCCGCCGACTCGGCGCTGGCACTGGTCAAAGGTTCGGGCAATAATTTCCCCGAATACGTTATCCACATGCTGGAAATGATCACCAGTTTTATCGGTACGGGCGCGGAAAAGGTCATCTATAACGGTGCCGGTGCTTACGAACACCAGCTTTTGATCGCATATCCGGACAAACGCACGGCGGCTTTGACCATGCTGCCCGGCGGACCTTACGGCATGGTGGCCAACCGCCATCTGGATACGGTGTGCATCGACAAGATGGAAAACTTTTTTGAAAACTTTGTCGCAGCGCTGCTGGACTTCTTTGCCGATGGCGTGAATCCCGTCGATCCGGCAGAAACGCTGGCAGTGGCCGCACTGGTCGAGGCGGCAGTGGCTGCACAGCAGCGCCCCGGCGAATGGGTGAATGTGCCTGAATAAGGATGCAGACTTATGAGTAAGATTTTTGTCCTCAATGACAACTGGCAGTTTGCCGATGCTGCCGAAGGCGTTTTCCGCCCGATAACAGTACCCGGCGATGTTAATGCCGCGTTGTGCGAACTGGGTATATTGCCCGATCCGCATATCGGGATGCAGTTCCGGGAGTATTACCCCAACAGCGCCAGGAGCTGGGTCTATATCAGAGAATTCGACAAGCCGCAGTTCGATGACAATGCGGAGCTGATTTTTGAAGGCATCACCGGCGCTGCAACAGTATATCTTAACGGTCAAAAACTCGGCGAAGCGCGCAATGCGCATTATCCGCACCGTTTTGATGTAACGACCGGACTTATTGAAGGCAAAAATCAACTCAAAGTCATCTTTGAGCCGATCGAAAAATCCATCGGCGCCGCCCGGCGCGATGCTTTCGGTTGGGGCAATGAACGCACCTTTTTGCGTACGCCGCCTTTCAATTACGGCTGGGACTGGTCGGTGGCAGTGCCGTCGACCGGACTTTCCGGAAAGGTTTATCTGGAGTGCGACAATTGTTTGAAGCTGGTCAATGTCAATTACCGGACTCCCCGGCTGGGCCGGGTGGACTTTTTTATCGAGTCCAGCCGCGCCGCGCGCGAAAAGACTTACAATATACGTCTGCGCGTTTACGGGCACGGTGCCGATGTCAGCAAAGAGTTGAGCTGCAATCTGGATGTGCCGCGCTGGGCAATCGAAGAAGGCTCGATCTTTTCGCAGCACCGGGTTTTTACTACGTTGAATATACCCGATGCCCGATATTGGTTCTGCAACGGTATGGGACAGGCGGCACTTTATGATTACACGGTCGAATTGATTGTGGATGGCGAGGTTGCCGATACGTTTACCGGCAAACTGGGGTTCCGTAATGTCAGAATCGTGGAAGAACCGTTCCGGGAGGAATCCGGCCCCGGATTTTCTTACGAGATCGAACTCAACGGCGAACGCGTTTTTGTCAAGGGTTCCAACTGGATACCGGTAACGCTCTGGCCCGCGACCGCCACCGAAGAGCAGTACCGGCGTTTGCTGGAACTGGCGCGCGATGCCAATTTCAATATGCTCCGCGTCTGGGGCGGCGGCGTGTATGAACGCGATATATTCTACGATCTTTGCGACGAATACGGCATTATGGTCTGGCAGGATTTCATGTTTGCCAGCAACGCTTATCCAGCCGGAATGCTGCGCGAAGAAATCAAGATCGAAGCCGAATATCAGCTCAAGCGGCTGCGTCTGCACCCCTGTATAACGCATTGGTGCGGTATCAACGAAGATGTATTTTCGTGGGCATATCCCGGCTGCGGCCGTCTGGCTGGCATGGTGCAGGCAGACTTGGGCGATTACAGTGGTTCGGGCAACTGGCAGTTTCATGATGACCCGGAACTTTTCAGCATGATCCTGCGTGGGCTTACCAGTCAGCTGGGCAATAATGTGCCTTACATCGAATCCAGCCCTCATTCGCACGGCGATTGCGGTAATCTGCCGCAATCGGGCAACTGCCACTTTACGAGTACGGGCATGGTGAAAAATTATCCGGAAAAGTTCCGCGATCACTTTCTGCAGGTTTGCAGTTTCAACTCCGAGTTCGGTCAGCAGGGGCCGGATTGTGCATACAATACCAAACGCTTTCTGGATTTGGGCGAAAATCCGGCCTGGCCGCCGGAAAATGAAGAGCTGTGGGTGGCGCATCTGCAGCGCGGTCACGGTTCTGCATTGTGGAGTCAACAGGTTGCGATTGCCGAAAAAATCATCGGACCGGTGAACAGCTTTGACGACTATATCCGCAACAGCCAGACCGCTCACTTTGAGCTTACCCGCTGCGAATACGAGTATTACCGGGCCAACCGCCCCGATTGCGGCGGCACCATGGCTTGGATGTTCAACGACTGCTGGCCGACCGGAAACTGGTCGCAGGTCAACTATTACGGTCAGCCCAAACCGGTTTATTACGCGGCCAAACGCGCCTGCGCACCCTTGCTGCCGCTGGCGCTGATACGCGGCGGCAAGGCTGAATTTTATTTCGATAATCAGACGTTGGATGATTTGCCGTTAAAGGGCGTGTACGGGTTGAAGAAACTCGATGGTTCAACTGTATGGAGCAAAAGTTTTGAATTGACCGCGGCGGCCAATCAACTGACATTGATCGACACAGCTTGTCTGACTGATGACCGGCTTGAAAATGGTGATTTCTACTTTACAGCTGTTGACGGCTTTGATATTTCACGCTGTTTTGCGGCCCTCTGGCGGCATATCCGGTGGCCGGAAGCTCAAGGCACGCTCGAACAGCTGGAACCGGGCAAAGTGCTGGTACGTTGTACTCAAGGCTATATGCGCATGGCGCATCTGGCGCTGACCGAACCGGGCAAGTGGGCGGATTTTTCCGACAACTACTTTGATTTGGCCGCCGGCGAGAGCCGCACGATCCTTACCGATGCACCCGCAAATGAATTGAAATTGCTGCATTGGCGGACCGAATGGGAGTAAAAAACGCAGAAAAATGCGATTTTTGTTGTAAAATGGTATAAAAAGAAAGATTTTTTTACACAAATGCCCTTGACTTATTGTTGAATATCATGTATACTTCTACCAGAAGTTCGATGAGGGTGGAATGCTTTTTCATTTTTACTCCTTTGGTTGTTGCATTCTTTACTAAATCGCTTTAGTTAATAATTTTTCGACTTAATTGACTGCTTTTCTTCTGTAAAAAATTTTGCCCGATACTTACCTGTACCTCATGTAGACTCTGGTGGTAATCGCCATCATCGCTATTTTGGCGGCCATGCTGCTGCCGGCACTTTCAGCGGCGCGTGAACGTGCGCGTCAGAGCAACTGCCTGTCTAACCTCAAACAGATGGCGTTGGGCTGCACCATGTACGCCGGGGACAACAAGGATTACCGTCCGGCTGCGCGTCAGAGCCATCATCACTGCGTTGGTGCTTATGCATCGCCCAACGGCCTGGGGTTGCTTTATACCGGCGGTTATAATACCACAGAAAAGAGCTACTACTGCCCGTCAGTCACCAAGTTTAACGATACATTGTTCCTTGAAGAAGGCAATAACAACAAGGCATTTATCGGTTACTCGCTGTCTATTTACAAATGGAACTGGACCGACAACTATGATTCGCACCGCTTGAGCGGTCCGTTCCCCAAATACGAACTGGGCAGCGGTTACACCGCTGAAGCCCCTGCGGGCCCCGGCACCATGCCGCTGTGCGGCGATTTGTTCTACGCTGACGAAGGTGCTATCGGCGGTGGTGTGGAACAGGGTAAGCATGGTAAAAGCTTCAATGTTGCCTGGGCTGACGGTCATGCCGATGCCAATCTTGACCCGTCCAAAAAGCCGATCATCGGGTCGACCGACTGGCACATGGCATTCTGGGGCTTTGAATATATTTGGCGCAGTGTGGAAGGCAAACTCTGATTGCCGGTTTGAAATCAGTTTGATCTGATAAAACTCACAGGGGCTGTTGCAAAACTGTTTTGCAACAGCCCCTGTGCTGGTGTGCAGCAGGGGGGCTCTCCGTACCAATCCGTAACCATCAGGCTTACGAAACGCCCGCAGCTTTACATCGCCTCAAAAATTATTCCCAATGATCTGCAGCCGGCCGAGCCTGCGGTAAGCATTACCCGGCCCAACAGCAAACTCTCTACCCCAATACGAACTCGCCTTTTCTGTTTTTGCAGAAGCAAAAACAGAAAAGGCAGGAAAAGGTTTTTTGAAAAAGAGAGGGGTTCCGTCTTCGCCTTACAGGCTACGCCGCGACAAGTTGGGTCGGGCGAAAATAAACCATCAGGCTTGCGAAACGCCCGCAGCTTTACATCGCCTCAAAAATTATTCCCAATAATCTGCAGCCGGCCGATCCTGCGGTAAGCATTACCCGGCCCCTTAAAAAAGAACTCGCCGCTTGATTTTTTGTCGAACAAAAAATCAAGCGGCAGGAAAAGGTTTTTGAAAAAGGAGATGGGGTTCCGTCTTCGCCTTACAGGTTACGCCGCGACAAGTTGGGTCGGGCGAAAACTTTTTTCCTCAAAAAAAGTTTTCTCTCTCCCCAAAATCTCCCCCCTCCTTTTTTTCAAAGAGCCGATGTTATGTGATTGGCAGCGGCGTTGAGGAGGCGGGCGAGTTGCAGTTTGCGGTCACGCATGTACATTTCGGCTCCGGAAATGCTGATTCCGGCAATGACTTGATGCTCACGGTTAAAGATCGGCACGGCCACACAATATACCCAGTCTTCATGCTCGCAATTATCCACCGAATAGCCCTGCTGACGGATGGAATCGAGTTCCTGGCGCATACGGAGATCGCCGGTTATGGTGTTGGGCGTAAAGGGGGTATATTCAAGTTCAGCGAGCAGTTTTTCGCGCTGAAGATCGTCCAGAAAAGCAAAGATGGCCTTGCCGACACCAGTGCAGTGCAGGGGACTGGTTTTGCCGATGAGCGACCCCATACGGATCAAACGGCTGCCTTCGACTTTGTCAATATAAACGATCCTGTCGCCATGCAGCTTGGCCAAATGAACCGTTTCGCTGGTTTGCAGCGAGAGTTCAGCGAGGAGCGGCCGCGCCGCTTTGATCAATAAATTCTGCGTGCCGGCCACATTGCCCAGCCGGACAAAGCCCAGCCCCAAAGTATAAACGCCCTTGTCCGAAAGCAAATAGTCGTTGTCAGTCATAAACTTGAGCATCCGGAAAGTAGTACTCAAAGGTATATTGCTGGCCTCCGAAATTGCTTTGCCGCTCATGCCCGAAGGACTCTGCGCAACGAGTTCAATGATTTCAAAGAGCTTGCTGAAACTTTTTTCTCCATTTTTCATAAAATCATATCCCGCGATATTGATTTGAACACATATATGCTGACCGTCATAAAATAAATATAACCGCAATAAAAAATAAAGCAATCTCATAACATGAGAATTTAATGTTTTTTTATCCGGAATGATCCGGATTTTTTTGAGAAAATAATAACAACAAGGCGCGTGTGGGCTTGCAATGTGGCGCGTTAAGCGATATATTTCACTTGTCAGGATGAAATAAAATAAATCAATTCTCACAATGTAAGAATTTAACAAAAAGGTGTTTCTATGAGTAAAAAAGCAGTTATTGCCGGATTCGGCGAAGTTATGCTGCGGCTGGCAGCTCCCGGCCGCAAACGTCTTGGGCAGGCCCTGCCGGGGGAATTGGTGGCTACCTACGGCGGCGGCGAAGCTAATGTTTGTGCAGCAGTGGCTTCGCTGGGCGGCGAAGCGTGTTACCTGACCGTGCTGCCGGATAATCCGGTGAGCAAAGCCTTTGCCGCCGAAATGCGCGCACTTAACGTGAACGCCGACAAGATCGTCTACACCAAAACCGGACGTATGGGTATTTATTTTGTGGAACACGGCGCGGCCCAGCGCGGCAGCGGCGTGTGGTACGATCGCGAACACTCCGCTATAGCAGAAATGGCGCCGGAAGATTACGATTTTGCTCAAATGCTTTCGGGGATTACGCATTTGCACATAACCGGGATTACGCCGGCATTGAGCCGCAACGCTTACCTGGCCACGCTGGAAATGGCCAGGACGGCCAAACAGCTTGCTTGCACTGTATCGTGCGACCTTAATTACCGCAAAAAACTCTGGAACTGGGAACCGGGTACGGAAAAGAGCGTATTGGCCGGACGCTGTATGCAGGAAATCGTATCTTACGCCGATATAATCATCGGTAACGAAGCGGACGCCGCCGACGTATTCGGCATCGTCCCCGAAGCCGGCGACGTGGAAAAAGGCGATCTGGATGTTGCATCTTACTTGAGCGTGGCCCGCCGTTTGGCCGAAAAATTCCCGCAGGCCAAACTGATTGCTACGACTTTGCGCGGCAGCGTATCGGCTGATTTCAACTATTGGGGCGGTATGATCTACGATTGCGCGAGCCGGCAATCATACGCTGCACCGCTGAACAGCAACGGCGATTACGAACCTTACGCCATCCGGGATATTGTGGATAGATTTGGCGGCGGCGACAGCTTTTCCGGCAGTTTGATCTATGCGCTCAACAGCGAAAAATATGCTCATCCGGCTGATGCGATCAAGTTCGCCGTGGCCGCCAGCTGCCTCAAGCACTCGATCGAGGGCGATTATAATCTGGTCAGCGAAAGCGAAGTGGTAAATCTTATGAAAGGCAATGCTTCCGGAAGGGTGGTGCGTTAAAATGGATGTTATGGAACTTAAAAACAGTTTTGAAGCCGGCCTCAAAGCCTGCCCGGTGGTGGCGATTTTGCGTGGTATTACCGTAGAAGAGATTCCTGCCGTTTGCGCGATTCTGGCCGAAAATAAGATCAATTTGCTGGAAATTCCGCTGAATACGCCCAACGCGCTGGCGTGCATTACCAAGGCTTGCGAGTGTGCCGCCCCCGGTCAGCTGGTGGGCGCGGGAACCGTTTTGAGCGCGGAAGCGGTGGATCAGGTGCAGGCCGCCGGCGGCAAATTCATCATTTCGCCCAACACCAATAGCGATGTTATCAAACGCACCAAAGAACTGAACATGCTTTCGATTCCCGGCTGCTTTACGGCTACGGAGTGTTTTACGGCCCAGGCGGCGGGCGCGGATTACCTTAAACTTTTCCCGGCCGGCAGCATCGGTGCGGGGTATATCAAAGACCTCAAAGCCGTAGTCAAACTGCCCTTTATGGCCGTGGGCGGAGTCAATGCGGAAAATATGCAGTCGTTTCTCAAATGCTGCTGCGGTGTCGGGGTCGGCGGGGCACTTTATAAAGCCGGCAAGCCGCTGGACGACATTCGGCGCGATGCGGAAGCACTTCTGAAAGCAATTCAGGCGTAAGCAGTTGATAAAAAAGGAGAAACAAGATCATGAAAATCACTTCTATTGAAACTGTTTTGATCGGGGCCCCCACGCCGGGCTGCGGCTTGTTGAGCAACCGCAACTATTTTATTTTGCGGCTGCATACCGACGAGGGCATAAGCGGTCTGGGGGAAGCTACGGTGGAAAGCCACGACGATTCGCTGTTGGGTATATTGAAAGATCTGCAGGATCTGATCGTGGGTTTTGACCCGCTGCAGCCCAACCGGCTGGTTCAACATTTGCTGCGCAAACGTTTCTGGAAGGGCGGCGTGCTTAAAGCGTCGATCATTTCGGGGATCGAACTGGCCTGCTGGGATATTATCGGCAAACACGCCAATAAACCTGTATATGAACTGCTCGGCGGAGCGGTGCGCGATAAATTGCGCGTTTACGCCAACGGCTGGACCGGTGGAGCGACCGATCCGGCGATCATCCGCGATAAGGCGCACGAAGCTATGGCGGCGGGCTACCGCGCATTCAAATTCAGCATTGCATTGGCCGGCTGGCCCATGCACGACCGCGAACTGGTGCGCAAGATCGCCAAAGCTACCGCCACCGTGCGCGAAGCTATCGGGCCGGATGCGCCGCTTTGCTTTGATGGCCACGGCCGCTACGATGCCAAACTGGCGTTGCAAGTAGCCGAAGTGCTGGAAGATTACGATGTGATGTTTTTTGAAGAACCGGTTCAGCCCGAAAACGAAGAAGGCATGGCCGAAGTCGCCGCCAAGAGCCGTCTGCCCATTGCTGCGGGCGAACGGCTGACCCGTCCGCAGGAATTCCGGCGGCTGTTTGAAAAACGCGCCATTGCCGTGGCCCAGCCGGATTTGGCCCACTGCCACGGTTTGAATGAAGGTTGCAAAGTAGCACACATTGCCGAAGCCTTTGACGGGTTTGTGGCGCCGCATTGCCCGATGAGCCCGCTGCTGCTGGCGATTTCGCTGCATCTGGACGCTATTGCACCGAACTTTTTGATTCAGGAACGGCTGTTCCAGCCCGACTGGCGCGGCAACATATTGACCAACCCCATGAAGGTCGAAGATGGCTTCCTGCCGCTGCCGCAAGGCGCAGGCTGGGGTGTGGAACTGAACGAAGAGCTGGTGGCGCAGCATCCGCGGATCGAAGCCGGAACTCCGTCGCTGTTCCGGGCCGATAACTCCATTTGCGATTGGTAAGGGTGGGTTTATGGATAATTTTTCCAACCGGACCGTGATTGTGACCGGCGCCAGCCAGGGGTTGGGGCGCGAGATCGCAACTGTTTTTGCCGAAGCCGGCGCACGGGTGATCGTCAACTGCGCGCATAACACAGCCAAGGCCGAAGCGGTGGCGGAAGATCTGCGCCAAAAAGGTTTTACGGCCGAAGCCTATCAGTGCGATGTCAGCGACGAAGCTGCGGTGCGCAAGATGTTTGCCGATCTGGGCGCGGTGGATGTGTTGATCAACAATGCCCGGCTTGATCCCTACTTCCGTAAACCGGAAATGAGCGAAAAAGAGTGGTTCATGAAGACGATGGAAGTCAACGTGCTGGGCGCTTATTTGACCAGTATGGTCTTTATGGAACAGGCCAGAGAGCGCAAGTTCGGACGCATTGTCAACATTTCCAGTTCGCGGGCATATACCCCGGCTGAACCGCACATGGTGGCGTACAATATATCCAAACTTTCGCTGCACGCTTTGAGCCGCAGTTTTGCTGCGCAGGGCGCAGCTTACGGCATAACTGCCAACACAGTTGCGCCGGGGTTTGTGGAAACCGAAAATGTGAGCAAACGCCTTTCGCCGGAAGTCCGTGACCGCGAAGTCGGTAAGATTCCGCTTCAGCGTACCGGTTCCATGCGCGAAATCGCCGAGGCGGTCTTTTTTGCTGCCGCCAACGGTTATATAACCGGCGAAGTTGTCAATATCAACGGCGGACAGTTCTATACCCCGTAATATGATCGAATTACAATAAAAATACCCAAACAGGAGTGTGAATTATGAGAGAACGTTTTACCATTGAGCAGGCCGCAGCCTGGGAGAAAAAGTACGGTTGGCTGGTGGGCTGCAACTTTGTGCCTTCTTATGCAGTAAATCAGCTGGATACCTGGGCCCAGGAGACTTTTGACGAAGAAGTTATCGATCGCGAATTGCAGATTGCTGAAGATCTGGGCTTCAACACCGCCCGTATTTTCTTTCATTACTTCCATGTAAAATACGATAAACAGGGCTTTTTTGACCGGGTCAAACGCTATTTGGATATTGCCGGCAAACACGGCGTTTATTCCATGCCGGTATTCTATACCGGCGGTTTCAACTCCTACCCGGTGTGGGGCCCGCAACCGGAACCGGTTTTCGGTATCCACAACTCCCGCTGGGTGCAGAGTCCGGGCGCTGAATACCTCGGCGACCCCGCCCGCTACCCGGAATTGGATGAATATGTGCATGATACGATCTACACCTTCCGTAACGATGACCGTATCTGCTGCTGGGATTTGTTCAACGAACCGACTTGCATCCGCCCCAACGAAGCGCTCAAAGATAAGCGCGAAAAAGCTCTGATGCTGGCCGAACGCACTTTCCGCATCGCCCGCGAAGCTGATCCTTCGCAGCCTTTGACGGTGGACTGCGTTTTCCGCGGCTGCGGTCACTCGGTGCAGAAATTTGACCCCGCCAATCCGGATCCTGTGGAATTCAACGGTGATGAGTTCGAAATGCTCAAGCAGTCGCCCATTGCCAAGCTGGCGCTGGCAGAGTCGGATGTCAACAGCTTCCACTACTACGGAGCGCTGGATCATCTGCCCGATTATATCAACGGTCTGCAGGCATATCAGCGCCCGATCATGTGTACGGAGTGGATGGCGCGGGTGGTTCCGGAACAGAACTTTATGCTGATGCTGCCTGAATTCAAGAAATTCAACATCCACAGCTACAGCTTCGGGCTGGTGGCCGGCCGCACCAACTTTTTGCATTGCGCGCTCTTCCCGCCGGAAAAACTCAATGCCATGGGCGAACCGGATGTGTGGTATCACGATATCGTCCGTCAGGATGGTACTCCGTTCTCCAAGGCTGAAGTCGCGGCGATCAAACGCATCACTGGAAAGGTCAAATGAATGAAGAAATTCACTCTGCTTTGCGCGGCAGCGGTGCTGGCTTCAAGCGTATGCACCGTTGACGCGTATGACAAAAGCGAATACAAAGTCCGCCCGTGGGAGATTATTCAGGGGCTTCAACCGCACAGCGAATTGGTGTGGGATATGGCCAAAGGCGATCTGGCTGAATGGAAAGCCACCGGCAAGGGCAAACTCTCGGTTTCTACCGAAACCAAACTCTGGGGCGAAAATGTGGCCAAGTTGGCGCTGCCCTCCAGCGGTGCGGTAACAATTACGCCGCCGCAGCCGCTGGTGGTCAAAGATGCCGACGGTTTGGATCTGTGGGTCTTCGGACCGCTGGGTACGATCCCCCAGATCGACTTTATGATCGTTGATGCCAAGGGTGTTACCTACCGTGTGCCGACCAGCGGCTGCGGAAGCCGTTGGAACAAAAGCCGCTGGTGGGGGGCGGCCGCCGGTCTGATCCCGGAAAAGGCCGTGATGCCCATCAAAATCAAGAGCATCCGCTTCAGCAAGCTCTCGGCGCGCCATCCCAACGATTACCTTTGCTTTGACCGTATCGGAGCTTACAAGGAAAACAAAGTGGAGATTTTTGACTCCAGCAAGAGCAAAAATCCGTTCCCGGTAACCGAAGACGGCATCATGCCTTTGAGCATGAAAAAAGATGCGGTGAACCATGTGGTCAAACAGGGCAACAGCTATGTTTTCAGCTACGAAGGCAAGGATGCCAAAGTCGTTTACACTTATACCCCAAAAAGCGGTACTTTGAGTGACTTGAGCGTTACGATCAACGGCAAATCGTTCCAGCCGGCAGTCAACGGCGGGATCGTGGCCAACGTTAAAAGCGCCAAATTCACTCCTGCTGCCGCCAATTTGAAAGCCAAACTGCTGAAACAGAGTTTTGAAAATAACCGGCTCCAGACGCTCTGGCAGTGGACCTTGAATGGAGAAACATTCAAGTTTGAACAGAACTTCTGGATCAAAGGTAAATCGCTGGCCGTGGAAACCCGCGCTCTCTCTGCAGATGGTATTGCGTTCGACTGCGGTAAGACGCTCAATACGGAAAATCCGCGTCTTTTCCAGCTGACTTACCTCAACAACCGCTGGAACTATCCGCGGATCATGGTAACGGATGACTATTTTGTATCGGTTTTTCTGGATTGGTATTACAGCGATGCCTCCAGTTTGATGGAAGGCTCCAGCCGGTTCGGCGTGGATGGCGCCAGGGTTTACAGCAAAAAATCCGCCAAGATCATGGGCGGCAGCTACTATCTGCCGCTGACCAACGGCAAGCGCAATCCGGTCTACGAAAAGATGTACATAACTGTATCGCCGGAACTGCACGACGTTATGCCGCACATCAACAACCCGCCGTCGCATCTGCTGGATGTAACTAAAAATCTGGTCTGCTGTACCCGCGCCTACGCTTTGCAGGGCAACCCCAAACACGCCGACGGCGAGATCGCTTT
Source organism: Lentisphaerota bacterium (assembly GCA_015061695.1). Lineage (GTDB taxonomy): Bacteria > Verrucomicrobiota > Lentisphaeria > Victivallales > Victivallaceae > SIG78. Next base: position 1,613 of record SUWA01000018.1, on the reverse strand, counting down.
GTGGCAGAAAATGCACGATTACGGCGCAACCGATATATTTGTAAGATACCACAGCGGTATTTTGCGTACTCCGGTGGAATCCAACAATATAACCTTCCAGCTCGATGGCGGCTATCAGAACGGTGGCGATGCCACCGTGCGCAAGATGACCGACGGCGTGCGCAAATCGGTCAAGGTGGTCGGTCTTTACGGCGAAAACCGCGTAGTGCATCCGCTGGATGAAGCGCCTTACTTTACCTACGGCGGACTTATGAAGCAGAGCAACAACACCTATCTGCCCGGCTGGGATGGTATTTTCCGCCCCAAATCAGGTATTCAACTGGCATTGCAGAAGCGCTACATTCCGGCTTTGCTCGAACGCTACCCCGCACTCAACGGTATGTATCTGGATGAATTGAGCAATGCGCCGCCGTGGGCCGATACTGATTATGACGCCAATATTCCCGGTGCGGGTAAGTTTGCCACGACTTTCCGCGACTACGGTCTGGTGGCGCTGCAGCAGAGCCGTTTGTATAACGGTCCGATCTGGAGCGAAGGCTGTGCGGCCTATTTCTGGGCCGGTTTGCTGGATATTGACTACGCGTGCAGCAACGATACACGTTTAGGGTTGCCGCTGATCGTAGACTTTAAACTGCACAAAATCAACCCGTTGAGCAGTTTGACCGGCGCTGACTGGCCGATGCTGCACATGCCCAAAGATGATAAAAGCATCGACCGGCTGGTGGCGCAGGAAATCGTCTGCGGAAATATCGGCCATCTGGGCAAATCCGGTGATGGCGCTATGCCCTGGCAGGGGCTGGCGAGCCGGCTGAAGAATTTTGCGCCGGTGCTGCAGAGCTACTTTATGATCCGTCAGGTTCAGGAGTATTACATCGGTCATGCGCCGGAGCTTATCCAGTACGATATCAACGGCAAGATGATGACTGCTTCGGAAATGCTCAAAGGCAATTTCAAGCCCTCCAACCGCATCTACACCAAGTGGCCCACCGGGTTGCAGACCTGGGTGAACCGCGGTGAATCCGGCAACTGGGTGGTCAATGTTGACGGCGAAGAATACGTTATCCCGCCGGATGGGCACGTTGCTGTCGTGCCGGACGAGCTGCTGCAGTATTCCGCCCTCAAAGATGGCCGCCGGGTCGACTACTCCAACGGTAAATACTATATCTACCTAGATGGCCGCGGCGAAATCACCGAGTTTCCGGAAATGACCGCCGCTTACGCCTACGTTATCCGCCAGATGGACGGCAAAACGCGCATTACGCCCGCGCCGTTTGTCAAGGCCGAAACGATCAAAGGTCTTTCCTACACCAAAGCTACTCCGCTTGCACAAAACGGTCAGGTGCAGGGTGCGACCGTCAGCTTGGATGTAACCGATGCTGGTATGGGCGATCTGGCAGTTGATGGCAAAGCGTTCCATTACACCATGGAGTAATAAGCTCAAAAATAGCGATGCGTGATTCAAAACCTTATTAAAATGATAAAAAATCGCATTGTATTTACAGTGAAATGCCGTTATAATATATGAAAAGGCATTTCACTGTGTTTTTTTAACCATAAAGGAGAATGTATGAACAAATTTTGTCTTGCATTGCTGGGCATTGTGGCGCTGACTT
>SUWA01000127.1 GCA_015061695.1 Lentisphaerota bacterium | reverse complement strand
GTAGATCGCCTTGACCGGAGTCAGCGCATAGTATTTCTGCGCCGGCTGGATAAGGAAGTAGCTGCGGATAAAGTAGTCCGGCAGCGGCGACAGCGGAGCGCCGTGGTAGTTGCCGAAGATATGCGCCGTATTGCCGTAAGCATACTGATAGGCCAGCAGCTTGTACGACCATTTTTGCGGTTTGCCGCCGGCAGCGCCCTTGTAGTTGATCCAGCCGAGTTCATAGCCGCAGTCATTGCTCATGGTGTGCAGCTTGCGCAAGTTGAAATCGGGGATCACATTCATATACATGCGCTGCGGCTGGGCGTAGCTGTCGCAAAGACCGGCAAAGAACATCTGCGTTTTGCCTTCGGAAAGCACCGGGCCGAAGTCCGCTTCTTCCGCGCGCAGACTTTCCACAAACACCCGGTAGGCGGCCGAAAACTTTCCGGCATCCGGCGTGCGGGCATCGTAGTCGGTGTAGCGCCAGCAGGGCGGGCAGGTGATCTGGTCAAGATAAGCACAAGTGGGCTTGAACATATCGCGGTAGAGGGCGTTGAATTTTTTCTGCAGATCGACCATGCGGCTGATCTTGGTCTGCTTGCAGTTGCCGGAGCTGTAGAGCCAGTGGCCGTTGCTGTCCAGATTAAGCATATCCAGATCCCAGGCATCGCGCGCTACCGGGTTCAGCAGCATGTGGTCGGTGTAGATACCGATGCGGTAATCAAGTTTGCGCATATTGGCAAAAAATTCCGCCAGTTTTTCGTCGCCGCCGATCAGAGGCTCGGTAAAGCTCCGGATAAACGTGCTGGGGCCGCCGTCACGCCGCGGGTGATACATGCGGTTGATGTTGCCGTGCAGACGCACGTTGAGTTTTTCCATGCCGTAATCTTTGGCTTCCTGCCATTGGGCGAATTCTTCTTCAAAGTAATTCATATAGGGCAAACGGCAGTACCACATGCGCGTGGCCCAGACTTCTTCGGCCGTGGTTCGGGTGTGCGCACGAACCGGGTTGGGGATGTTGGGCAGCACGGAAGCAACATTATCGCTGATCGTCAGCATGATCCGGTCGCGGGCCGGATTGCGCTTGCCGTCGGTCTTGGGCCAGTAGTAGCTGCCGCCGTTGATGACCGAAACACTGCGTATATCGTTGCTGGTATCGCCGGCATTGGGATCGGCCACCCAGCGGTGGTCAGCCGTTACCGGATTAAGCACAAAGTGGCCGCCGGGGGTGCTGCTGGATTCGCCGAACAAACCCGACGCATCGCTGTTGTACCAATCCACAAAGGCCGAAATGTAAACTCCGTCAGCGGCAAAGATCCCCGGCGGATTGCTGGGGTGGATCCAGCGGCCGAGGTTAAGATAAGGTATTTCCACGACTTTGCCGGAAATGCCGGTAATAGCACCGAACTTGAATTCGCCCACGGCGGCTTCTTCGCTGGTCAAATCCACGACCAGCGTGTTGTCTTTGACCTTGAGCAGCCACGCTGCACGGTAATCGTGTTTGCCGTCAACGGTGTAGAGCCAGGTAAGACGCAATTGAGCGTTCTGCATTTCAGCATTGAGCAGTTTGGCTTTGACGCGGGGACTGTTGGGGGCCAGCAGACTGGTGTTTTTTACCGGGTAAACGTTATCCAGCGCCCAGTAGAAACCGCCGCCATCCATGGGTTTGAAACGCTTTTGGGCATATTCAGCAGTGATGTCCGAAAGCGTCCCGCTGGCGGGTTCGACCGTAAAGCGCAGTGTCTTGCCGGAAGCGGCGATGCTTTCAAATACATAACTTTGACCGGCTTTTTTGAGCGTTACTTTGCCCGGTTCAGCCGGTGTCGGCATGATGGTGTCGGCACGATTGGGTACGCCCAACGCTTCAAAGCTCATCACCCGAGCATCGGTAAGTTTGCCATTGGGGCGCTTGTAAACGTGCAAACTGTCAAAGTAAGTTACGCGGCGCGCTTCGTTGAAGCCGCGGAAAGTGATCGAAACGATTTCGGCCGGAGCTTTGACCGTGGATTTCAGCGGCATCATGTGGATGCCCCAGCCGTTTTCCAACATGCCGCCCATATTGCCGGTGTCGTGCAGTTTGCCCTGACTGTCGCGGTACTGGATGCTGTAGCTCAACGCGGGGCGGGGCTGGCCGTAAGCGGTGGCAAAGCGCCAGATGGCAACGGTATCAAAATCTTCAGTGATTTTGACCGGTTCCGGCGGCGTAAGCACTACTTTGGCATCTTTGGCCGGGTAATCGCCTTTGGCAAACTCCGTGCGCAAGACATAATCACTCCAGAGCGGTTCTTCTTTACTGCGCGAGATGACCGGCTTGACCGCGCCGGAGGTGTAGCTCATGCTCCAGCCGTTCAGGTCGTCAAAGGTGATCAAAGGCTTGATATCTTCGACCTTGCCGGCCAGATGGCGGCTGCGGGGATAGGCCAGCTGATCGACCACGGTGTTATTCAAATTCACCGTGACCATCTGACCGATTTTTTCCGGCATTATGGTATTTTCTCTGACTTCGATCTTGCCGATGATGCCGGTAAAGTTGCCGCCGAAAATCATATCTGCGGCTTGAGTCGGCGCGGCGGCTTTGATCAGTTTGCCGAGTGCTTTGCCATCGACATAGAGGCCGCACTCGGTGTTGTTCCAGGCAAAGGTGAGCGTGGTGTTGTGATCGGCTTTCAGCACCTGCGGTACGATGTATTTTCCGCTGCCGTATTTGACCAGCAGATCACCGTTGTTGAAAGAACTGATTTCCAAATCGCCCCAGGTGAGCAGATTGCTGTCGGTAAGTGCGCCGGGTTTGACGATAAAACTGACCATGCCCAGCGGCTTGACCGCATTGGCCCGTCCGGTACTGCCGGCAGCGAATTTATAGAAAAATCCGGTTACACGGCGGTCGAGCGAGAGGATCACTGAATCAGTTTGCGCCAGCGGCTGATTGTTCTGCAGCAAAGCGTAATTGACCAGAATATCCTGTTCCGACAACGGTTTTTTGTGCAGACGCACCAGCGCGATACGGCCGGTAAAGTTTTTGCTCCAGCCGATCGAGTTGCCAATGTGCAGCGGCACGCCGCTTTGATAGACCGGCACCCCCGGCGCGTTGTTTTGGCGAACCAGTTTGCCGTCGCGGTAGGCCGCATTGCTTTTGGTATCGCCGTTGAGTACATAGTAGTGATATTCATTGGGCTGCAGCTCGGTATAGATGCGTCCGGCGGCATTTTTGCTGCTGAAATTGTTGATCAGATAGCAGTCGATATTTTTGGTACCGTAAAAGTTGGGGTAGCCGAAACTGCCGCGCATCAAAACCGCATAACCCGACGGCAAGGCTTCGGGCTTGCACCAGACTTCGAGCGCAAAACCCTCTTTGCCCCAGTTGGGTACATTGTCGATCCGGACGGCTTTATCGGTGGGGAAAACCCACGCATTGTCCGGCACTTGAGCTTTTTCCACGCCGGAAAGCTGTACTTCGCCATTGGCTGCTGCCGCGGCTTCGGCCGCAGCGGCCGCCAGATCGCGGCGGTCTTCGTTGAAAATCAGAGAATCACTCTGCGGCAGAACCCGGTTGTTCTTCAGCAAATCATAATTGCTTTTGATTGCGGCATGATCCAAGGCGCGGTTGTGGATGCGCACTACTGCAATCTCGCCGGTAAAGTTTTTGTCCCAGCCGATCGAGTTGCCGATATACAAAGTATTTTTGGCGTCATAGCGGGGGATGCCGTAACCTTTATTGGTGCGCATGAGCTTGCCATCGCGGTAGGTGATGCACTTTTCTTTGTCGCCGGTAAGAACATAGTAGTGATATTTGCCGGTTTCGATCGCAGTGTAGGAGCGGCCCACGGCATTGTTTTTGCTCTGCGGCGTGATCATGTAGCCATCAATATCGCGGTCAGCTTTGGAAAATTTGGGATAGCCGAAGCCGTTGCGCATCAAAACGGCATAACCGCTGGGCAGCGCATCGACTTTGCACCAGACTTCGAGCGTAAAGCCTTCAGTCCCCCAATCAGGGATGTTGTTGAATTGAATACGTTTGGCAGCGGGGAGCTTCCACGGCTCTGCCTGCAGGGAGCCAACAGACAATAAAGCTACTATTCCGGCAAGCAGGATTGCCGGACGACACAATACATTTTTCATAATGAGTTATTTGTCAGAGATAAATAATTACAGATTGTCAAAGTAATCAAAGTCAGCGGTTTGCCAGGTGTAGTCACGGGCGGTACTGCGGAAACCTTTGATCGAACCGGTCGCCACATTGCCGCCGAGTTTCAGCACGTTGATGGCATCGGGGTGGTTATCCGGCACATCGGAATTGACCTTGAAGGGGTAGCAGTCAAAGGTAATGGCATTGTTGGGCTGGTCGGTAATCATCCAGCGGTGATACTTTTTATCCATCAAAGAATACTTGTTGATGTGATACCAGTAACTTACTTGAACATTGCTGCCGACCTTTTTGTAGTTATTGGAGTCGGAAGGGCAATGGTAGTAGGGCTCAAGATTTCTGTAATTTTCGTCCACCGATTTGGTGTTCATATTTTCCGGGAAATATCCGTCACGGTAAAGGATCCAGAACGCAGTGGGTGAACCGCCGCCGCCGGAATGGCCGTTGCTTTTTTCTTCGGTGCTGACCGTGTTTTCATTGGGCAGAAAACCCTTGTGATCCTGGGCATACATGTGTACAGCCAGACCGATCTGCTTGAGCTTATTGATGCAACTGGCGCTGCGGGCGCGTTCGCGCGCGGCTGAAAGGGCCGGCAGCAGCATGGCGGCCAGAATGGCGATGATGGCGATTACCACCAACAACTCGATGAGGGTGAACTGTTTCTTCATTCTTTTTCTCCTTGTTTGGATATGTTTTGTATTCTATGGTTTAAACGTAAAAACAATGTACCGGTGTTTAGTTTAACATATTCGTATGTGATTGTCAAGGCTTGGTGTAAGTTATTTTGCAGAAAAACAGATTTTCAGAGGTAAGACACTGAAGAATTTATCGGCAGTCAGCTGCGAGAGGACGCGATAGCGAGCCGCTTGCGGCAATACGAACCGCATAGCCAGCCAACAGCTCATGCGGCGGAACGCCGCAAAGCCCGGCTTGCCGCGGCGTAGCAATGCGAAGACGGGTCAGGGCCGCGAACGCATGAGAGGGCAGTTTGCCGGATATATTCCGGCAAACC
>SUWA01000126.1 GCA_015061695.1 Lentisphaerota bacterium | reverse complement strand
CCAAGGATTCTTTCCGCAACAATGTGGCCGTGGTACTGCAGGAGCCGTTCCTGTTCAGCGGCACGATCAAAGAAAATATTGCCTACGCCAAAAAAGACGCCACCAACGAAGAGATCATTGCCGCGGCCAAGATGGCCAACGTCGAAGAATTTGTCAATATGCTGCCGCACGGTTATAAAACGGTCATCGGCGAAAACGGTGCATCGCTTTCCGGCGGGCAGAAACAGCGTATCGCCATTGCCCGGGCCATATTGAAAAACCCCTCCATATTGATCCTGGACGAAGCCACCAGCGCGCTGGATACCGTGTCGGAATATCTGGTGCAGCACGCGTTGGATAACCTTATGGAAGGCCGAACCACCATTATTATTGCCCACCGGTTGTCAACGATCAAAAACGCCGATCAGATCGTGGTACTCAAATCCGGCAAGATCCAGGAAATGGGTACACACGATGAGTTGATGCAGAAAAACGGCACTTACAGCGATTTGTACAATATCCAGCAAAAAGCCGCGTTGGATAACGGTGAGATCGGAGGTCAGGCATGATTATTCCGAGTACCGGAGAGAAGATGAACTTCCAGCGGCAGCTGAAATTTATCCGCTGGGTGATAGTGGTGCTGGTCGTGGTGATGCTGGCTGTGATCGCCGCCGCGTTCATCTTTTCCATGAACGATGAGTGCATCGGGCGCGGCACATTTGAGGGCTGGCGCACCTACGACATGAAGTCTTCGGTAAAAAGCCGTATCGTCAAGATACATTTCCATGATGGCGAAACAGTCAAAGCGGGCGAAGTGATGCTGGAACTTGACTCCAGCGAGCTGCAGAATGCCATTGCCGCGGTGGAATCCAATATTGCTGAACTGGAAGCCGAACTTAAAGTGAAAACTGCGGCGATGGAACTGGATATAAGCGAGTTGGAACGGGCCATCGCCGGGGTGGAAGCTAATATTCTGGAACTGGAATCCGAGCTGGAAATTAAACGCAGCACGCTTAAAATGGAAACCGGCGCGCTGCAGGATGCAGTTCGTGATGCCCAGTCCAATATTCAGGAGCTGGAAGCCGAATTGACTGTCAAACGTACCGCATTGGTGCTGCTCCGGCACGATCCGCTGCCGGAAGAGTACCGGCACACTGCGATCGCGCTGGAAGAGCGCAAGATATTGCTCGATGCCAGCGTAAAAAAGGTGGAAGCCTACAAAAAACTGCAGGAAAGCGGCGCCATGGCCGAACTGAAATATCTGGATCATCAGATCGAAGTCGAACGCAATCAGAAAGAGTTGGAAAAGCTGGAAAAAGACTTTAAAACTGTAAACGGTCTGGCGAACAAGATCATTTCGCAGGCCGAAGCCGAAGTCAAGTTGCAGGAAGTGCGTATCGCCAACCGCCGTCAGGAATTGACCGCACTGCAGCGTAAACTCGAAGAATACAGTTCCGCCCGGGCCAAGGCGGAAATCGACATGCAGCAAGTGCGTATTGCCAATCAGCGCAAAGAACTTGAATCGCTCAAAAGCAAGATGAGTTCTACACGCATAGCCCGCGCGCAGGCCGAGATCGCAATGCTCGAAACCCGCATTGCCAACCGCAATAAAGAGCTTGCTGCACTGCGGAAGAAGATGAAAGAATACCAGTTTGTTGCACCGGAAGACGGGGTGATCGCATCGATCCCGACCAAACCGGGTACTTATGTGGAGCCGGGTATGTCGGTTATCCAGTTTGCCGCCGGTCAGGAACGCAAATTTATTGCTTACGTTGACGAAGTGGAGATCTTCAAGATCGAAGAAAAACAGAGTGTGCGCATAGCGTCCAGTCAATACAGCACCTACGAGTACGGGTATTTTCAGGGCGAAGTTATGTATATAGGTGAATTGCCGGTCGAACGGGCGGGCAAGGTCTATTATCCGGTGTTTATCCGGGTAACTTACGAACCGCAGCCGTTGCGGCTGGGATCCAGCGGCGAAGCGCGTATCAGCACCGGACGCGACCGGATCATCCGCACCATAATGGGGACCAATCACAAACGTAAAAGCGGTGCCAAATAATTCAGCAGGAAAGCAGTTTTTTATGCGGGTGTTAGTTCAGCGGGTGCGTTCCGCTAAAGTGGAAGTCGATAAAAAAGTAATTGGCGAAATTCAGAACGGGTTGCTTGCATTGGTGGGCATTACCCACAGCGATACTCCCGAAACAGTCAAATATATGGCCGATCGCTGCGTTAAATTGCGGATCTTTGAGGACGAAAACGGCAAGATGAACCGCTCGCTTATCGACGTGCAAGGCTCGATGCTGATAGTGTCGCAATTCACTTTGTACGGCGATACCGTCAAGGGGCGGCGGCCCGGTTTTGATGCGGCGGCCAAGCCGGATGTGGCGATCCCGCTGTACGAACAGTTTGTTGAAGAAGTCAAGGCGTTTGAAGTCAACACCGCGACCGGCGAGTTCGGCGCCGAAATGCTCGTTACGCTGGAAAACGACGGGCCGGTAACTTTTATGCTTGAAAAATAATCTTTCATTACCAAAATAAGGTTTTTATTATGATCGAGATCACCAATTTCCGCAACGGCGCAGTTTTGAACCACAATCATGGGGTGGAAAGCGAAAATGCGCTGAAAGTCAAACTCGAAGGCACCTCTTCGGCCGGTTATCCGGTCAAAGTCAACGGCATCGCCGCCGATATGGATGGCCAGCGCTTTGAAGTCGAGGTCGATTTGACCGAAAAAATCAATAATATCAAGGCATCTGTAACCACGCCTTACGGGACTTTTTCGCAGGATATGGTGCTGGTGTGGGATAAAAAATCGTTCCGCCGCTGCAATTTTTATATCGACGATCACAGCTTTCTCTTTACCGATCTGGCCAAAGAACGCCCCGCCAGCGCATTTGATCACTTTTATCTGAAAGGCCTGAAAAATATCCACGATAAATACGGCCTCAAGGTTACGCTCAATGCTTTTTACCGCAACGACCACCATGGTTTTGAACTCAAAGATATGCCGGATATCTGGAAAGGCGAATTTCAGGATAACGCCGATTGGCTGAAATTTTCGTTCCACAGCTACAGTGAATTTCCGGACCGGCCCTATCTGGAAGCGACCGCCGAAGAGTTCGGCGCTCATTGGGATCTGGTGCAGAACGAAATTTACCGCTTTGCCGGCGAGGCTTGCTACATACCGCCGGTGGTGATCCACTGGGCCAATATCCACCCGGTGGTGGCGGACGAAATGATCAAACGCGGTACGCGCTGCTATTCGCGCAATATGCGCGCGCGGGTCATGGGCGGCCCCAGTCTGGCCGACCGGCAAGCTGGCGGCAATATGGAAAAAGTACAGGCTCGTTCGCTTTCCGGGGCCGATCGCGCGTGCAGTTCGGCCGCGCTCGAAATGCACTACGGCTTTGCCGACGAAACTAATTATCTGAAAAAACACAGCGCCTACTATGATGCCGGTCTGGGGATCTTTTTCTTTGGTACTTGCAACAGTTACGGCGGATGCTGCTGTAATCTGGTTCCGCTCAAGGAGATCCCGGTGCGTATTCAGGATATGCTTGATTGCGCGGCCAAAGTCGGCGACGAAATTTTCAACGCCGCCAGCCACGAGCAGTACACGTTCCCCTATTACCCGAACTATCTGCCCGACCACATGCAGCGGATCGAAGAAGCCACCCGTTATATGGTGGAAGTCGGCGGCTGCACGCCGGTATTTTTCAACGACGGCTTGCTGGGCAATACCGCCTGGGAATAAATAATTCATCAATGCCGGCTGCTGCCGGCAAAAAACGGCCGCTTGCCAAATTTAACCGTTTGGCCTGCGGCCGTTTGATTTTTTGCCAATTTGCTTGTCAGAAATCACTTTTTATATCCTCTTAAACAACAGAAAATCAAATTGCTTTATTGCGCAAGCAAGACTATATTAAGTCATCAAATAATTGTTTAAACACAGGGGAGTTTGCTGTATGGCAAAGACGCAATGCCGCAAATGCGGTCAGGTTTACGAAATAAATAAGCCCGGAGTGTTTCTGTGCAGTGCCTGTGGGGAAACTCTGCCGCCGGTCGCAATCGCGGTGAATGAGGAGCAAGCTCCGATCGCTCCGGCAGCATCTCCGGAAAATAAAAGCCGTAAAGGTTTATACATATTACTGGCAGTTGCAGTTGTTGTATTGCTTGTTGCTATTGCAATTGGAATAGGTTTTTACTGGGGACGCAATCAAGATAAAACGGCGGAAAGAAGTTCTGTTTCCCCGCTACTGACAGCTCAATCCACTGGAAAAAGCATTTCCGGGAATAAAGAATCAGTTTCGGCAAAATCGGAAAAAACAGACAGTAAAATCATAACCCTGCCGGGGAATGTAGAACTGCAGTTAAACTTGATCAAAGCCGGCAGTTTTACCATGGGGGAAGATGGTAATACCAGAGATATGAAACTTACCAAGGATTTCTACATGGGTGTAACGGAAGTAACCCAAGGTCAATACCGTGCGATAATGAAAGACAATCCGGCACGTTTCAAAGGAGATGACCTTCCGGTGGAGTGTGTTACCTGGCATAAGGCTATGGAGTTTTGCGAACGCCTGAATGAGTATGCTCCGGATGGCTGGAAGTTTACTCTGCCGACCGAAACCCAGTGGGAGTTTGCCTGCCGAGCCGGCAGTAAAACTGCTTACAGTTGGGGAGATAGTTTGAATGGCGATAAAGCTAATTGCAGTGGCAACAGTCCTTATAATACCTCGATAAAGGGTAAATATATCGGTAAAACAACTCCGGTAAAAAGTTACGCTCCCAACGCATGGGGCTTATACGATATGCACGGTAATGTGTGGGAATGGTGTCTTGATAATTATACACATGTTTTGAGTAATGTAAAAGCCGAGTTTACCCGCAACTATCGTGATAGCGCTGGCTCGCCCCGCGTGATCCGTGGCGGCAGTTGGAGCAACTGCGCTGTGCGCTGCCGGTCAGCGTACCGGAGTGGCTGGAATCCGGATGTTCGCCGCAACTACCTCGGCTTCCGCGTCGCGCTGGTGCAAGCCGATTGAGGGCGGCGTTGCCGCCCGTGAAGATGTGAAGCCGTCCCGCTTACGCGGGCCTGTGAAGAGTTTGCCTTTCGGCAAACAGTGAAGTTGCCCGCTGCCGCGGGTAAGGATGTGTACGTTTTTAC
>SUWA01000125.1 GCA_015061695.1 Lentisphaerota bacterium | reverse complement strand
GTTGCTGTAGCGGTTGACGTAGTACTGACTGTACTGATACTCGTCATTGCGGAAGCTGTCCATAACGATCGCCGCATCAGAGGGGCTGAGCTTGGTGGTTCCGTCAGCTTTGGTGGGATAGTTGACCGTGCCGTCGCCGTAAGTTACCCGGACGCCGTTTTCCAGATTCCAGCTGTCGCAGAAAGAACTCATGCGCCACATGCCGTAACCGTTGGCAGAGTTTTCGCCGGTGTAATCAGGATCAACGGTGGTACTGTCGGAGGGGCAGCCCAGAATACCCAGCTTACCTTCGCCGGGGCTCTACAGATAGCCGCCTTCGACCAGAAAGCGTTTCCACTTATATCCGGTTTGACCGGAACCGGTTTCGCTCTTGACATCGCACACGCGGGCCCAGTAGCCTTTGTTGTCATCGGCATACGAGCGCAAAGCCAGCCCGATGTTTTTGAGATTGCTGATGCAGTTGGCAGTGCGGGCGCGTTCGCGCGCGGCAGAAAGTGCCGGCAGCAGCATCGCCGCCAGAATGGCGATAATAGCGATCACTACCAGGAGTTCAATCAGAGTAAATTGTTTTTTCATTAACTTGCCTCTATTGTTAAAATTTTTGTTGTTACATTGTCGTCTGCTATATTATATAATGTAAAGCAGGGCTTGACCATGACAATACTTGCAAAAATTTGGATTATAGTATCAATTTACTGAAAATCATCACCGCAAAGAGTAAAAATTTTTATCGGTGGCTTGACAGCGCAGTTTTTTCAGTTTATATTTAACATCAGTTATGGCCAAGTTATATCAAAAATTTTTGCGCAATCCGACAGATAACCGTCTGATCCAGCATGTGATGGAACGCAGACGTTGTTGTCTGGTGCCGGATTTTCCGCTGGGCGTAGTCAAAAGTATTTCACAAGGCTTGCGCGATTACCATGTGCATGAGAATTTTTCGGAACTGGTGCTGGTTACATCCGGCGCCGGAGTACACGAAGTCAACGGCTTGAGTTACCCGATTTCTTCCGGAGATATTTTTTTGGTACAGGGCGATTTATGCCACTGCTACAGCGAAGGTTACGGGCTTTCGATCTGGAACGTGATCTTCTGTTGGGAAGAGCTGCCGCTGCCCAAATTGGATGTCGGGCAGATCGCAGCCTTCCAGAATTTGTTTGTGATCGACCCGGTGAACGAAGATCCGGGGCGCTTTGACCGCCGCTTCCGGATGAATCACGATGACTTCAATCTGATCTTACGGAAAGTTCAGGAGCTGGAAATGCTGCTGCGGACTCAACCGGCGGGAGTGCAGTTCCTGGCAATCAGCAAATTTATGGAAATAATCGCTTTCCTGCTTTCGGCCTACGAACGCACGATCGACGATACAGTTGCCAGTACCATTCCGCACCGGCTGGCCACGCTGGTGGCCATGCTGGAACGCAGATACGCCGAGCCAATAAGCATAGAAAATATGTGCAAAGCCGCCGGCATGAGCTACGCCAGTTTGTTCCGGCACTTCCGCAAATACTACGATGACACACCTTTGAATTATCTGCTCGACCAGCGGCTGCAGCACGCCGGAGAGTTGTTGAAGCAACAGCCGGGATTGCCGGTCAGCGAAGTGGCGTTCCGGTGCGGATTTACCGACAGCGCTTACTTTTCGCGCAAATTCCGCGAACACTTCAATATGCCGCCCAGCCGTTGGTGCCGTTCCAAAATGGAAAATTGAACAGCGGGTGCAGACGCATCATTTTTTCCTTCAGAAAAATTTTTCAAAATTGTGATGATTTTGATCAAAAATGCACTTGATTTTTTTCTGTGCCATGGTATATTGCGCTACCTTTCAATAAGCAGTTTTATTTTCATGATTCCGGGTGGGGGTTACAAGGATTATGTTCAAGTTTTTTGGGTCTGTTTTTCTGCTGACACTCTGGCCGCTGGCGGCGGCAGATCTTTATGTGTGGCAGCGTATGCACACGCCCGAACTGGCATCTGAAGTAAGTCGCTTTTACCGGCAGAATTCCGGCAAACTGGCGTTCTGGGCCGGCGAGATCGAAAATGACGGCACGGTCAACTCCATTGCCCCTTCCGGAATGGTGGAAAGCAAACGCGCCACGGCCGTGATCCGGATCCATGTCAGACAACTGCAGAATCCTCCCGCGCAACTGGCCGGCAAGATCGTAAAAATCTATCAGCCGTGGCAGCAGTGCAACGCCTTGCAGATCGACTTGGATGCGCCCGAATCAAAACTGGATTACTATTGCCAGTTGATGAGGGAGCTGCGCAGGCGCCTGCCGGGCACGACCCTTTCGGCAACCGTTCTGCCGTGCCATATAAAACACATCCGCAGTTTCCGGCTGCTGGCGCAGAGTTGCGACTACTACGTTCTGCAGATCCACGGTTTGGACAAACGCAACGGCAAGTGGTTCATTATGGACGAAACGATTGCCCGCACCGCCGTTGCCCGCGCCGAAAAATTACGTTTACCCTATCAGCTGGCATTGCCGCTTTATGCCCATAAGCTCAAAAATGGCCAAATCATACAGCCTGATCTGAAGCTGACCGCAGAATTGGCCGCTCAATGTAAAAATGTGATCGGATTCCGGCTGGGCATCAAAGGCGAACGCGAAGCACTGACACTGGAAAGCGCACTGGATATTTGTCAGGGCCGTTACACGCCGCAAATAAAATTGTACTGGGAACTGCAGAAAAACGGCTCGTGGGTGCTGAAGATCGCCAATTCCGGTTATTTTGTCCGACCGGTGGAATTTACTTTTGAACTGCCGGAAAATGTTCCGGTACATGATATGGATACCTTTGGCGCGGCCCACTTGGATTATGACCGCAGGCAGGTAAAGTTGTTATTGCCGCCGGATGGAACTGTGCAGAGCATCATGTGGCTGCGCACCGGCAAAAATATTGATTTAAGTCAAGTAAACACCTTCAACATAACCATGAAAGAACAGTAAGACCATGAAAAAGCACCTGATCGCCGGACTCCCCGCAGCTCTGCTGACCGGGGCGTTGTGTATGCCATTGAGCGTCAACGCCTGCGCGCCCTACTTCCAACCCTCGTATCTGGAAACGCAAGATCCGTATGTGATCGAATATTACGAAGAGGCAGCCATCCGGCGCCTGATAAAAAATTGCAACGATATAATACCGGCAAGCAGCAAACTGCCGGTCGGTATAAACAGCCGGAAAGCTGCCAAACAGGACTTTGCCGATGCTGTGAACCGCCGCATGACCAAACTTTCTGACGCCGAAAAAAAGGAACTCATCGACGAGTTCAATGATTTTTTTGATAACAGCTGGGTCCGCTGCAAAAGCAAATATGCTTACGAACGGGTACTGCATCACAATTTTCCGGAAATGCCGGAAGAACTTGTTGAGTTTGAACTCTATTTCCAGGGTGTTTCCGAAATGACCGAAGAGTATCGCCTTTTCCCCGAAGCATGGAAAAAACTGCTGGAACTGCCGGCGGAAAAGCGCCATTACCGGACGACCTGGGTCTATTTCATGCTGGGCAACTATCTCCATGATCCGCAATATTACCGGTTGTGCCGTCAGGCCGTGCGGGAAGGTTTTGCCGATACCGCCGGACTCGGCCGGGCTTCGTATAAAAATGAAATCACCAATTCCAAGGCCACGTCAACAGAAAAGATCCGGCTTGCACTGGAAGCCCAGAAAAGCGATCCGGAACTTCAGCTGGTGCGCGATGCGTTCATCGAAATCCTCGGCGATGATGATTATCATAAAGTCATGCAGGACCCTCTGGCGCGCGAAGTACTCGCGCTGATGGATGGCGAAAGCACCAGATTTATCAGATACTCCAGTCATCTGACTTTCCGCAACGGCGATATCGTAGCGTTCAAATTTTTCGAACAGGGTGATTACATAACTGCCATTGATTGGATCAAACGGCTGGAAAAGCCCACGCTGCTTTCGATCTATATCGAAGCTAAAATCGCCCGCATGAACGGCAATATGCCGCTGGCAATCAAAAAACTCCGCACCTGGCTGGAAATGGCCAAAGCCATCGACCCCAAAGACCGCTCCGATATAGATGCGATCCGGCGCTACGACAAAGAGGGGGATTTTTGCGAAAATATTGAAAACGAAGTTTACGGCCTGATGGGATTTACTCTGGTCATGCGCCGCGACTTTATGGAAGCGGCCGAATTCTTCTACCGTGCCGGTCAGGATGAAAGCGACTTGAGTTTTATTGCCGAACACTTTTTTACGTTGGATCAGCTCATCACTTTTGCCGAAAAAATCAGACCCGATGCCGCCAAAAAAGCTACCCCCGACTATCGCCAGCCGTGGATCGCCCGCAGCATACTGCATTTGACAGCCCGCCGCGCTTTCCGCGAAGGCCGGATGGATATTGCCCGCAAGTACATGCCCCAAGAGTATCTGCCGGATCTGGATGCTTATGAAAAGTTCATGCAGACAGCTCAAGACTCCAGACTCTCCGGCAACGAACGGGCCATTGCGCTTTACAACGCTGCCAAGATCATGCGCTACCGGGGCATGGAACTTTGCGGAACCGAAGGCGAGCCGGATAACTACCGCTACCGGGGCGGCTTTGCCATGGAGATCACCGAACAGGGCAAATGTATGATCTGCGAATATGATCCCCATCTGGGAGCGTGGAATTTCTGCCAGAAACATGATAAAGCGGCTGATTTTATACTGCCCGGACTCAATGCGGCGCCGGACTACTTTACCGTACCGCTTTACCGGCGGTTCCACTACCGCTACACCGCCGCCGGAATGGCTCTGCAGGCCGGGTCGCTGGCCGAAGATGCCGAGTTGCGTGCTTTGATCTATCTTTTTGGCGGCGAATGTCTGCGCATCAGATCGCCGCAGGAAGCCGATGTGCTGTACAAAAAGCTGGTCAACGAGTGCCGTCAGACCCAACTGGGCAAACTGGCTGACCAAAACCGCTGGTTCCCGGTGGACAAAGTCCCGCTGCGCCGCCAGATCAAAACGATCGAGCCGCTGAAAGATCTCAATGAAGTCAAAAAGTTGATGCAGGAAGCCTTTCCCAATGCATCAGCAGTAAAAAAACCGTAAAATTTTTTCTGTAAGGTGTCAGAAATACGCCTCCACTCTCTCTTATAAAGCAAACCAATTGATTTTATAAGTGGGGGGAAGAGGCGAAAGACCGCAACAATTGCGGCCTTTTGGGGGTGTTGCAAAACTCGCAGAGTTTTGCAACACTTTTTTTGTAGTAATTAAGCTCAAATATGTAACATATCCGGTTATTCTGCGTTATATTTTTGCATTTTCTCATAAATTTGCTTTGAGG
>SUWA01000124.1 GCA_015061695.1 Lentisphaerota bacterium | reverse complement strand
TCATGCGTTCGCGGCCCTGACCGGGCTTTGCGGCGTTCCGCCGCATGAGCTGTTGGCTGGCTATATTGTTCATAATACCAAGCGGGGCTGTTGCAAAACAGTTTTGCAACAACCCCGCTTTTTGTGCAAATACTTAAATCAAAACCAGATTAAGCATCTTTTCGGTTGCTTGCACAGCGGCGGCCAGCTGGTCGCTGTCCACGCCTACTGTTATCAGCGGACGGTCATTTTCCCGCTCCCATGTAATACGCGTTTCCACCAGAGCATCGGTCTTACCGCCGGGAGGGATGCGCACTTCGTAATCGCTGAGTTTCGGGAACGATTTGCCGACATTTTTCAACGCTTTGCGCAACGCTTTTACAAAGGCGTCATAACCGCCGTCCCCATGGGCGGCAGCAGAAATCACTTCATCTTCGTATTTGACGCTGACTTCGGCTTTGGGAGTTACTCCGCAGCGGGTTTCGATCTGATAATCCACGACCTGAACTTTTCCGGAAATGGGCTGATTGAGTACACTGCCGATCACAAAGGGCAGATCTGCAGCAGTAACCTGTTTCTTTTTGTCGCCCAGGCGGACAATTTCGGCCAGCACCCGTTTGCGCTGTTCGTCATCCAGTTCGATGCCGACTTCTTCCAGATTTTTTTCCAGCGAAGCCTTGCCGGAGAGCTTGCCCAGCGCGTAAATACGGTTGCGGCTGAACCGCTCCGGCAGCAATTTATTGGCGTACAAATCGCCCTTTTTATCGCCGTCGGCATGAACTCCGCAAGTTTGAGTAAAGACATCAGATCCGATCACCGGAGTATTCCATGCGCAACGTTTGCCGGAAAGAGTCTGCACCATACTGCTGACATAAAGCAGCTGTTTTTCAGCCACATGACTCTTGCGGTCAGTCATATCATTGAGCGCCACAGTCAGCGTCGGCAGCGGCTGATTGCCGGTGCGTTCGCCCAAACCGTTGATCGTGGTATGCACCCCGGTAACACCGGCTTTGACGGCAGCGATACTGTTGGCCGTAACCATACCGTAATCGTTGTGTCCGTGAAAATCCACTTTCATATCCGGCACGGTGGCAAAAACCCACTCCAGATAGCGGGTAACTTCGTCCGGCGTCAACACTCCGAGAGTATCCGGCAACATGATTCTGGCCACCGGCAGCTCGCGGAGTATTTTAAGAAAGTTATACACATAGCCGAAATCATCGCGACTGCCGTTTGACCAATCTTCCAGATAGACATTTACGGTCAGCCCCAGCGAGTTGGCAAACTTAATCTCGTCAGCAACTTTCCGGTAATGATCTTCCGGAGTGCTGCGCAGCTGTATGCGGCAATGTTTTTCGGAGCCTTTGGCCAGCAGGTTTATCACCTTGCCGCCGACATCATGGACCCATTGAGCGGATTTGCCGCCGTCAATAAAGCCCAATATCTCCATTTTTTCCAACACGCCGTGTTTATCGGCCCATTCAAGGATATTGCGAACCCCGACGCGCTCGCCTTCGGAAACTCTGGCCGAACCGATTTCCAACCGGTCGACCCTTGCCCGCAAGATCAAAGCCCTGGCTATTTGCAGTTTTTCTGCCGGAGTAAAGGCAACCCCCGGCGTCTGCTCGCCGTCCCGCAGAGTCGTATCGAGTATCTCTATATAGGTACTGCTCTTGCGGCTTTTCGGTTCGGTCGTATTCATATTTTTACCCTGTTTCTGATTAAGCCGGATCAACAATGGCAAACATCAACGAACTCTGGAACACCACTTTGCCGTTGACGTAGATCTTGCCGGAACCTTTGCCGAAAGCTTTGCGGGCCGGCGGCAGATCCACATCGACCACCAGCTGATCGCCGGGATAAACGGGCGCAAAGGATTCAGCATCCATCAATGCGGCAAACAAACCCAGTTTGCCGTTGTTTTCGGGACGGGCCAACACGCAAGCGCAACCGGCCTGGGCCAGAATTTCGCACAGCACAGTTTCGGGCATGACCGCGTAATCTTCTGCCGCGTGCATAAACATAGCTTCACCGCCGGTAAGGTTTTTGACCGCCACTGCGCGAGCTTCTTCCATAATGCGGATACCATCGATCAGCAGGAAGGGGAACCGGTGAGGCATAACCGCCACCACATCGCCGATTTCTTTGGCAAAACCGGCCGCGCGGTCATAATCGTTGAACATTTCCGGCATTTCGGAGGGGGCACTCTTGGCACGCATTTTCAGCGAAAACTGTGCTTCGCAGGTAACGCCGCCGGAGTTGCAGACACTGCCGTTGATCACGGCAACGCCATCGGTGATGCTTTCGACCTTGACTTCGACCTTGGCGCGGTCGCCGGGCACGTTGGGGTTGCGGAATTTAGCTTTGGCCAGCTTCCACAGATAAACATCGTTGCAGCCTTCCGGATCGAGTTCACCGCGGACGGCGATTTCGGCCAGCTGTTTCATAGCTTCGATCTGCAGTACGCCCGGCATGATGGGGTGCCCGGGGAAATGGCCCTGGAAAAACGGTTCGTTGATACTGAGGTTTTTCACACCGATCAAATGATCCGCTTCAACGACCTGCACCCGGTCGAGCATCAGCACGGGATTACGATGGGGCAGAATGGCTTTGATCGCACTCAAATCAAGGATTGTGTTGGCTTGCAGCATAATAAAATTCTTTCGTTTAATATGTTAAATTACTGTTGTTGTATGTTTTGCATCATCAGAGCCGCCAGCGCCACATTGCGGTGGTGGCCGGGTTTAACTGCTATAACATGCCCATGCACCCGGCATCCGCACAGATAAAGGTCGCCGACCAGATCAAGGATCTTGTGCCGGACGATCTCGTCATTATAACGCAGACCGTCTTTGCAGATGATCGCGCCGTCGTGGATGATTTCGGCATTATCCAGGCTGCCGCCTTTGCAGAGGCCCATGGCAATAAGCTGGCCGAGGTCGCGGTAGTCTACAAAAGTACGCGCCCCGGCGATCTCGGTATCAAAAGAGTCTTTATTGATCACAATATCCATAAACTGCGGGTCGATCGGACAGCCTTTGAACGAGGTTGTACAAGTAATGCGTAATTGCACTTCTTCAGTCGGCAGCATCACCAGCGTGGTAACACCGGCATCCACAAACAGCGGTTTATCAGGCGTAAAATAGCGAGCCGGAGCATCCTGTTCGACAGTTCCGGCTTCTTTCAACACTTTCATAAAAGGCATACTGCTGCCGTCGGCAATGGGCGGCTCGGGTCCATCCATTTCGACCACCGCATTGTCTATATTCATAGCGTGCAGCGAAGCCATGATATGTTCCACCGTATGCGCCACACAGGCGCCTTCGCCAATAGTGGTTCCGCGCCGGACATCCACAACTTTGTCGGCCCGGGCCGGAACTTCCGGCTTACCCGGCAGATCCACCCGCCGGAAAACGATACCGCTGTTGGCTTCCGCCGGCAAAAAACGCAGTGTGGAACGCACTCCGGTATGCAAAGCAATGCCGGAATAGACCGCACTTTTGAGCAATGTTTGTTGTTTATTCATAAAAATCCGTAAATATCCTGATTTTTTTCTTGTAAATATCCAAAGTAGTAATATAGTTCATAAAAGAGAAATGTAAAGTAAAAAATGAGTTTTTTTCCCGAAACAATCGTTATAACCGGTCCGACGGCCACCGGCAAGACCGCTTTGGCGGTAAAATTGGCGCAAATTTTTGATGGTGAGATCGTCAGCGTTGATTCCCGTCAGGTCTACCGGCACATGGATATTGGCTCCGGCAAAGACCTTTCCGAATACGGCTGTGTGCCGTATCATCTGATCGACGTAGCCGACCCCGGTACGGTTTTTGATCTGTTCAGTTTTGTACCGCAGGCTTTTGAGGCAGTCAGGGATATTGCCCGCCGGGGCAAACTGCCCATTCTCTGCGGCGGTTCGACCATGTATCTGGATGCGCTGCTGCGCGGCTATGACTTGCGGGGAGCCAAGCCGGATGAAGAATTGCGCAAAAAACTTGATTCGCTTTCGCTGCCGGAACTCAATGAGTATCTCAATAAACTTGCTCCGCCGGATCTGATGGATTTCAAAGAGCGCGACAACCCGCTGCGGGTGCGCCGTGCCATCGAAAATACCCTCGTCTGCCGCCGGGCGCTGAATCAGACCCGCAGCGGCGGTCTGCTGGATAATGCGTTGATCCTCGGAGTATATTACCCGCGGCAGGAAGTCCACGCCAGAGTGGAACTGCGTTTGGATGAGCGTTTGCATCATGGTATGATCGAAGAGATCCGGAATCTGCACGAAAAATACCATGTACCCTACGAAAATCTGGAGCGTTACGGGCTGGAGTATAAGTTTGTATCGCTTTATCTGCAAAATGTTATGGATTTTGCGACCATGCGCGACCAACTTCTGTTTGCCATCCGTAAATTTGTCAAGCGGCAGGATATATGGTTCCGCAAGATGGAGCGCGAGGGCGTAAATATCCACTGGCTGATGCGCGGAAACTTGAGTGAAGCACAAAGTCTGGTCAGAAAATTCCTCAATAACGAAGATTTGCCGGCCAGTCCGATCAAATTATCCGAAACTTTTTATGGCAACCATCAAACTTCAAAATAAAGGTGTATAATTATGTTTTGTTATCCCACAAGCGAAAATGCCGTATGCGTGATCGTCGATATTCAGGCCAAACTCCTGCCGGCGATGTCTGATCCGGAAAAAGTCCTGAACCGCGCTCAAATGCTGGTCAGAGGCATGAATGAACTCAATGTGCCGCTGCTGGTTACCGAACAGTATCCGCAAGGGTTGGGCAACACGGTTCCGGAACTGGCTGAACTCTTCAACGAATCGGCCAAAGTCATCGCCAAGACCAGTTTTTCCTGTTTCGGCGAAGCTGAATTTGCGGCGGCAGCGGATGTAAAGACCCGCCCGGTAATGATCATTGCCGGGATCGAATCGCATGTTTGCGTGGCCCAAACTGCGTTGGATGCACTCAACGCCGGTTTTCAGGTATTTGTAGCAGCAGACGCAGTCAACTCGCGCAAGGAATCGGATTTGAACACCGCGCTTGCCCAGCTGCGTCATGCCGGATGCACGGTGGCCAGTGCCGAAGCAATCCTTTTTATGTTGCTGAAAAGCGCCAAACACCCTGCTTTCAAAGCCATATCCAAGCTGGTGCGCTGAAACAACGATAACAACAGGGGCTGCTGCAAATTTTTTGCAGCAGCCCCGATTGGTATTATGAACAATATAGCCAGCCAACAGCCCATGCGGCGGAACGCCGCACAGCCCGGTCAGGGCCGCGAACGCATGAGAGGGCAGTTTGCCGGATATATTCCGGCAAACCGAGCGGAAAAGTTCCGCGAAGCCGAACGGAGTT
>SUWA01000017.1 GCA_015061695.1 Lentisphaerota bacterium | reverse complement strand
GGAAACGACGGATGATCGGCCCCGGGCTGACCAACGCAGCCTTGACCGTGAGTTTGGCACGGTCGAGGTTTTCGTTGTTCTCGGCGTTAGCCACCGCAGAACGAAGGGTCTTGCCCAGCAAAACAGCCGCCTTGCGCGGACTCAAGTCCACGATTGCCAAGGCCTCCGTAACGGGTTTGCCCTGAATGACACGCGCCACATGGCGGGCCTTTTCAGGAGAAATCCGCACGTTTCTGGTTAATGCTCTGACTTCCATAGTTTTTTTATTGCTCTCATTTGTTTGTTTGTTGCAAGTCCGTTACTGCCTCTCTACCCGGAGACAAGGTTCGTATATCGCCTTCCACGACCTGTGCGGCAGCCACGTTGCTGCGGGTGGAAAACACCCTCAACACCACCGGCCTGGCACCGACCGTCTTCCCTGGAACGTAGTAAGTCAACCCATTGAATACTCCATGGATAAACCCTACAGGCAACACTACAAATCCGAGATCACTGTTGACTGCTATGATCCGGCACTTGTTTACCGGCCCGGCATCCAAACTGTAATCTCCAATAGCAATGAACTTGCGTGATGCGCTTCGTACTTCGTCGATTTTCAACCGCAGGCGCACTCCTTCCAGATTGCCCGCCGGCAGCGACTTGACTATCGCATCTGCCTCGTTGCAGAATTCCACGCTCAGGATGGCTAAAGCCTGACCGCGCTTTATGATCTCGTCGATTGCTTCCACGAGCCTTGCTTCCCGGACGGGTGCTTTCGGCAAACTGCCGTCAGCCAGCAAACCCGCCACACTCAGCTCCAATCGCCGCAGTTCATCATTCTGCGATTCCATTTGATTGATTGCGTCAAACAACTCCTGCTTAAGCAGGTTCCGTTCAGCAGTCAGCCGGGCATTCTCACCCCGCAGCGACTGCTCCAACGCTTCGAGTTCAGCCACTCGCTTCTTCAGTTCCAGGATCTCATCAAGCCGTTCAGCACCTTTAAGCTTGACATCGGCCCAGACTTCCGGCGAAGCTGCCTCACTCTTTGCTTCCGATTCTGCGCTTCTTCCCAAACCGCAAAAAAACGGAAACATTAATATAAACACTGCCACTTTGATTTGCCAATTACCAACGGAAAAAACTTTGATTTTTTCCGCACAGTGCTTACCGACACCGGCAACTGACTTTTCAGAGTGCATTTTATAACTCATTACTAATCAACACCTGCAATGCGTTTAAAACATTTCTGCACAAAGCAGCGTCGTATAATATAGCACATTTTCATAAAATTGCCAATTTTTCTTTGCAAATCCTTCACTATTTGTTATTACAGCCGATCCGGATGCGCCGGACAAGTTTTTTTTGAGCTTTTATTTGCAAAAGACAATAGAGCATTGTATCTTATATAAATACACATGCGCACGCGCGCGTGAGATGTCAACGACAAACGTGGATCACTTTTGATTCCAGACAGGGACTTTTTATGACATATAATTTTGATCCGATCGAAGATATTATTGCCGAACTGCAGCAGGGGCGAATGGTCATCGTTACTGACGATGAAAACCGGGAAAACGAAGGCGACCTGATCGCGGCCGCCAGTTTGTGTACACCGGAAACTATCAACTTTATGGCCAAACACGCCCGCGGTTTGATCTGCGCGGCCATTACCGAAGAACGTGCTGCCGAACTCAAGCTCAATGTGCCGATCAACATGGCCGACCCGTTCCGCACCGCTTTTTCCGAAAGCGTGGACTACAAATACGGAACCACCACCGGCATTTCGGCCTTTGACCGGGCCCGGACGGTAGCAGCCCTGATCGATCCGGAAACTGCGCCGGAAGATTTCATCAAACCCGGACATCTCTTTCCGGTGGTCGCCCGTAAGGGTGGAGTACTGCGCCGCGCCGGCCATACCGAAACCGCCGTTGACCTTATGCGCCTCGGCGGCATGGCGCCCGCAGGTGTGATTTGCGAAATCATGAATGAAGACGGCACCATGGCCCGGCAGCCGGAGCTGCTGAAATTCCGCGAACATCACCAACTCAAGATGTGTACTGTAGCCGACCTGATCGCTTACCGCCGCAAGCACGAGTGCCTGATCGAGCGCGGCGAAATCGCCCGGATGCCGACCGCGTTCGGCGAATTTGCCATCAAGGCTTACCGCAGCAAAGTCGACAACCTTGAACATGTGGCGCTGGTCTACGGCGATGTGGACGGCAAAGAAGATGTGCTGGTGCGGGTCCACAGCGAGTGCTTAACCGGCGATGTTTTTGCATCACGGCGCTGCGACTGCGGCGAACAGCTGCACAAGGCATTGGCAATGATCGCAGAAAACGGTTCCGGTATCCTCGTTTACATGCGTCAGGAAGGTCGTGGCATCGGTATTTTCAACAAGATCCACGCCTACAAATTGCAGGATCAGGGTTTGGATACGATCGAAGCCAACGAAAAACTGGGGTTCCCGGCAGACTTGCGCGACTACGGTATCGGTATGCAGATATTGCTGGATCTGGGGGTAAAGTCCATCCGGCTGCTGACCAACAATCCGCAGAAGATCGCCGGTATTTCCGGCTACGGCATCAAGATCACCGAGCGGGTGCCGATCGTGATCCCGCCGGGCAAAGAAAACGAATTCTATCTGGCGACCAAACGCGACAGAATGGAACATCTGATCTGACATAACTGCATAAAAACACAGCTTCCGGTACAGCAACAGGAAAACAGTAATGAGTTTTGACGGTAAAAAATTGATAGCGGAATTTCAGACTCCCCTCCCGGAGTCTATGCTGCTTGAATATGATTTTTTTGACCTCTACCCCAACGATGGCGGCGGCGGTTTTGTCATGCGTCAGGAACTGCCTGCCTCCAGCGACCGTGCCATTACTGATTTGATACTCTATCACGATGGATTGGGTAACTATGGGACGCTGCCCAAGATAGATTACCATAAATTTGATTCCTGGAGTACCATCGAAAGAGCCAGTTGGATCAACCGTGTTTATTTTATTCCATCGCTTGCCCGCATCGCCCGGTTGGACAGGAATTCGGATCTGGCAAAACTGATAGTGGCAACACTGCTTGAACTGCACCGGAATTCAGCGCCGCCGAAAACAGCAGCGGCAGCGCAGTTTCTGGATGTCGAAACCATCCGCAGGCGCAACGAAGAATACAACCAGGGCAAGGGCGGCAATAAAAGTATATCCTACCAATGGTATGATTTTCAGCCGTCATCACGGCTGATATATATAATTCAGGCGTTAGGCTTTCTGCGTCAGATGGATTGTCTTACCGATGTAGAAGCCGATGAACTGGCTCAAATGGTTTTTACTCATGCTCAAGTGATCTACTGGCAGGAAATGACAGCTCCGTACCGTTGGGGCAATCATCAGGCCTTGCGCGCATTGGCTATGATCTACGGCGGATGTTTCTGTCACGACCGGGATTTTCTGACTTTAGGCATCAAACGTATGAACGAGCATATTCTTGCCGATTTTGCTCAAGACGGATTGCTGCTGGAAGCCAGTCCCACTTATCACTGTCTGGAAACCTGGATCGCCCGTGATGCCTGTTATCTGGCAGAAAAGTATGGTTTTGAACTCGACAAACAAGCCGTTGAACGGTTTGAAAAAGCGGCCTCAACAACCCGGTTGCTCTGCCGTCCGGACAACAGGTTAACTGTACTGAATGACGGATGCAATCTGAATTGCCTGCCTTTCATTGCCACCTTGCCCGCCGTAAAAACAGAAGCAGTAAAAGAACATGACTGGCTGGAAAACAACCGCATTGCAATATGGCGCACTGAAAAGTGGTATCTCCTTATGGATATGTCTCACTTCACCGGCCAATTCAGTCACTATCATGCCGGAAAAAATGCTTTGAATATCTGGTATCAGGATGCACCGTTCATAGTCGATTCAGGTTGTTGCGATTACGATGCCCCTGAATTCAAGGCATACTTCAAAAATGGAGAAGCCCACGCCTCGCTGTTGGTCGACGGCATGGGTGACGGCAAAGTTCAAGGCGCATACGATTGGCTGCATTTTGCATCGCTTACTTCAACACCATGGCAGGATAATTGTATCAGTGGCAGATTGACCTCCACCGTACCGTCGTGGGCGGGAGTAGTCTGGGAACGCACATTGAATACAAAAAACGACCATCTGGAAATAACCGATATAATTACTGCCGATAAAGCTCATCAATATGAATTTATCTATCCGCTGCATCCGGATGTCCGGGCAATTTTCGCGGAAAATCAGATCAGACTGGTCAATGGCAGTGCAGAGCTGCTTATGGCATTCGATTCAAACCATTTGCTGACCATCGGTTTGCGGCCGGCACTGTGGTGCGATGGAACAGATATTCTGCCCACGCGGGCAATCAGAGTAATGCTGAACAATGACAATATCAAACTGAAATGCAGCATAACTCATTTATGATACAACAATACAAACAATAAGTTTTTAATCTGTAAGAAGGAGAAAAAAAAATTATGGCAAACATCACAATTTTTGAAGGCGATCTGCAGGCTTCCGGTTTGAAGTTCGGTCTGGTTGCTGCACGTTTCAACGACTTTTTCGTCAGTCATCTGGTCGATGGTGCGGTGGATACCATTGTCCGTCACGGCGGCAGTGCCGAAAACGTCGATCTGGCCTGGGTGCCGGGTTCTTACGAAATACCTTTTGCGGTCAAAAAGATGCTCGACAGCAAAAAATACGATGCCGTCATTGCCATGGGGGTTGTCATTCAGGGCGCCACCCCGCACGCCGGATACATCAACAACGAAGTTGCCAAAAGTCTGGCCCAGCTGGGTATGGAATACGGCATTCCGGTAACTTACGGCATGATCACCGCCGACAATATCGAACAGGCGATCGAACGCAGCGGTACCAAAGCCGGCAACAAGGGTGCCGACGCCGCTCATGCCGCGATCGAAATGGCCAATTTGAACCGCCAATTGAGCAAATAAAACGCCTCCGCAGGATTAGAATGATGAATTACGAAAACGAAGCGCCTCTTCAGCAGGAACGTCTGCACAATAAGCGCGTAGGCCGCGAACTGGCCATGCAGTATCTTTTCCAGTGTACACTTACCGGCGAAAATTTTTCGCTGGCCAGCTGGAACACCTTTCTGGAACAGGCCAACGAAGAACATAATCTGGGCACCAACCGCTATGGCCGCAAGTGCCGGGAATATGCCGAAAAACTGATCGAAGTTTGCGTGAGCGACTCCGAACGTATCGACGAAACGATCAAAAGTGTTGCCCGCAACTGGGCGCCGGAACGGATCAGCGCGGTGGATTACTGCATCCTTAAAGTTGCCATTGCCGAAATGCTGAATCTTACCGATGTGCCGCCGGTGGTGAGCATTGACGAAGCAGTAGCCATCACCCGTGATTACAGCGATGAGCGGGCCTGTGATTTTGTCAACGGGATCCTCAACGCAGTCAAAAGTACGCTTGACCGGCCGGAACGTGAAGGGGTAAAAGCGTAATGTCGCTCTTTTCAATTTTCAAACGCGGGCTGCAAAAGACCGCCACCAGCGTAAGCCGCACGATCTCCGGGTTGTTTACCGGCGAGAAAAAGTGGGACGCGGCGATGTTTGAAGAACTGGAGTTCTCGCTGATCGCGGCGGACTTCGGAGTCAAGGCTTCCGGCGAAATCGTATCGGAACTCAAAGATACTTACGAACTGGGCAAGATCGCCACCTGTGCTGATATTTATACGGAAGCAACCAAACTTGTGGAAGCTATCCTGTCCAAAAATCAGCGCAGTATAAACCAGCCGCCGGAAAACATGCCGCTGATAATTCTGATGGTCGGGGTCAACGGCTCCGGCAAAACCACCACCATCGGCAAACTGGCTGCCCGCTGGCAGGCCGAAGGCAAGAAAGTAGTGCTGGGAGCCGGCGATACTTTCCGGGCCGCGGCCGTGGAACAGCTGCAGCTGTGGGGTAAGCGAACCGGCGCCGAAGTCGTATCCGGCAAACCCAATTCCGACCCGGCCAGTGTGGCATTTTCCAGCGCTCAATATGCTTTGGAAAATCATGCCGACGTGCTTTTGATCGATACTGCCGGCCGCCAGCAGACCCGCAAGGCGTTGATGGATGAATTGAGCAAGATCGTCCGGGCCGTGGGCAAAGCCTGCCCCGGAGCGCCGCACGAAGTCTGGCTGACCGTAGATGCCAGTTTGGGTTCCAACGCGTTGAGTCAGGCGCGGGAATTCAGCAAATCGGCCAATCTTACGGGTCTGGTGCTGACCAAACTGGATGGATCAGGCAAAGGCGGTATGACTGTAGCGATCCACCGGGAGTTTGATTTGCCGACTTTTTACACCGGGTTCGGCGAAGCGCCCGAAGATTTGCAGGAATTTGATCCGGCAATGTACGCGCAAGCTCTTTTTCAAACCACCGAAGCATAAAAGATCAGTCAAGTAATGCAGAGTTCTCAAGCAGCAGACCGTAAATATATGAATTGCGCGCTCGCGCTCGCGCGCGAGGCCTGGGGGATGACCTCGCCCAATCCGATGGTCGGCGCAGTCGTGGTAAAAGATTCAGTGATCGTCGGTCGCGGCTTTCATCATAAAGCCGGTACGCCGCACGCCGAAGTCCATGCACTCAACGACGCCGGTGATCTGGCCCGGGGCGCTACGATTTATGTAACGCTGGAGCCATGCTGTACCTGGGGGCGCACCCCGCCTTGTACCGAAGCGATCAAACGCGCCGGGATCAGACGGGTGGTGGCGGCCTGCGAAGATTTCAACCCGGCTCATGCGGGCAAAGGCTTTGAGATCCTGCGGAGTGCCGGTATAGAAGTCAAGGTCGGAGTTTGCCGCCGGGCGGCGATCGAACTGAACAAAGCGTTCTTTTCGTATATCACGCGGAAAAGACCTTATGTAATACTCAAAATGGCAATGACATTGGATGGCAAGATCGCCACTGAATCAGGCGACTCCAAGTGGATCACCGGTTCGGCGGCACGCCGCCGGGTGCAGGAATTGCGCCGCTGGTGCGATGCGATCATGGTGGGCGGGCAAACGGTTCGGCTGGACCGCCCCGGACTGATTGTGCGCGATCCGGAAAACTGGCCGTGTCAACCGGTAAAATATATTTACACCCGCAGCGGGAAAGAAGCTCTGATGCAAGAGTATTTTCCCGCCGGAGAAAGCATCCGCTGTGTTGCGCCGCAAACGCCGGATGACTGGGAATCGCTGCTGCGGGATATGGCAGCAGATAATATAACCGCGCTCTTGCTGGAGGGTGGCGGCGAACTGGCCGCAGCAGCCATACAAAATAAAATCGTTGACGAAGTTGAATTTCATATTGCGCCCAAACTGCTGACCGGGCGCAACAGCCGCAGTGTTGTCGGCGGCGTAGGTCCGGATAAGCTCGCCGATGCTTTTGAATTGGAAAAATTAGATGTCAAACGGGCCGGAAACGACTTGATCGTAAGCGGAAAAACCATATATAACGGAAAGTAACACGATATGTTCACCGGATTGATCGAAAAACGCGGCCGGATCCTCAAACGGGGTTCTCTGGCGCTGGAAATAAGTGTTGACGATGTGTGGCCGGATACCGTTTTCGGCGAAAGTATTGCTGTCAACGGTACCTGTCTTACGCTGGAACACCGTCAGGGATCGGTGCTGACATTCCACACGTTGCCCGAAACGCTCAAACGCACCAATCTCGGTTTGCTGCCGCTGGGCAGCATGGTCAATCTGGAGCGGGCGTTGCGGTTGGGTTCACCGTTGGACGGCCATCTGGTAACCGGCCATGTGGATGCCTCTGCTAAAGTCAAACGCTGGCAGGAACATGCCGGCGGCGACCTGATTTTGACCGTGGAACTGCCCGAAAATATCCGGGCGCTGGTGGCCGAAAAAGGCAGTATCGCCATCGACGGAGTTTCTCTGACCGTAGTATCGGTCAGCGACAATGAGTTTGCGGTGGAACTGATCCCGGTTACCCGCGAACATACTGCATTGTGCGAACGAGCTTCCGGCACACCGGTCAATCTGGAAGCTGATATCATGGCCCGCTATGCCGCGCGCTGTATAGCTGTACACAGCAGCAGTTCCGGTAATGTTACCATGGAAAAACTCTTTGCCGCAGGATTTGTAAAATGACCAATACGGTTGCAGCCAATCAACTTAAAGTCGGCCTGTCGCTGCCGTATACAGAACCGGATGATCTGCAGAATATTCACGATATACCGGAGTGCTTTGAGCTGTTGGAACTCTCCGGCGAACTGGTTGCCGGATTGGATAAACTCCGCAGCGAACACAGCGTACTGCGTGAATTCGAACTGGTAAATTTCCGCAATCTGCTGCCGGCCAGCCTGACCGGCCAGCTGACCACTGCCGGCAGTGCGATCGTCAATGAATACAAAAAGCGTCTGCGCGAACTTTTTGCGCTGGCGCACTGCTGCCATGCCGAATGTGTTTCCATCGACCCGGATTGGGAAGCGGTGCTTGAGGATGACTCCCGCATCAAAGTGCTGGAAGATGTTTTGCGTTCCAGCGCCGGGGATCGCCATCTTTACAATTTAAATTTAGCGTTATCGGTACGTTTCCCCGGCACCGGGCAGATGCCGTTGACCGAAAGCGTCAAACTGCTGCATAAACTCTCCGGATACCGGGTGGGTCTGGCGCTGGATATAAACCCGCACGAACTGCTCAACAGTAATATCGACTGGGCAAAACTGCTGAAACATTTCCGGTTCGACACCTCCTGCATCCGGTTCTGTTACTTGAGCGAGCTGGGGAACAAACTTTTGTATAGGCATATCGAACCAATAATAAAAGTGATAAAATCGTGGCAGCGGGAAATCAATGTGTATATTGCTCCCTCCGGCCGGGCTGATTTAGCAGAACTGGCCGAAACTGCCCAAGCTATCAATACCGAAAGTAGTGCGCTATGAGAAACAACGATTCAGAAGAACGCCAACGTATACTGCTGGGCATGGGGTTTGATAATAAAGACGGCCATAAGCGCCTGACTAAAGGTGAAGATTTTGTTTTGATGGGCGGATCGGAAGCTACACACGAAAAGATGACCGAAACTGCCATCAAAGTCAGCGAAAAACTGGCTAAAAAAGGCCGCACTATCCGCACGGCCTCCGATGAAGAATTGCGGGATATTTTCGGCGAACTCAACAGCTGATTTCTGCCGCTTCCCGCGTTATAAGATTTTTATTCAAACTTGCAGCTGACCAGTTCAGCATTCCAGTCGATGACCAGTTTTCCGCCGGCAGGCAGCTCTTTCTGCCACAAAGCATTGCCGGCTTCGTCCAGCGCAGTTACGCGTTTTTTGCCTTTCAAGTAAGGCTGATCAAGGTCAACAGTAACCTTTTCGGCTTTTTTGAACGGCACAACGATCAGCTCAACTGCATTATTTTCCCGGATCGCAGCGTAGGCATTTTCTGCTTCAAACAACCCCCAGTTGCGCAAAGCGCCATTGCCGTTGCCGTAGATATGATCGCCCCCCAGCGAAAAATCGACCCGGCGGCCGTTTTCCATGACCGATCCGACTTCGATCACACCCGGCAGCACGGCATAGTAACCGTAAGCAGGCAGCAGAATATCTTTGCCGTTGGCGTTGATCTGCCACGATTCTTTGCCGTTGGCATTGCTCCAGACTTGCAAGCCATTGGCATATTTGATGTAGATTTGATTATGCCCGACCAATCCCTGACGCAAAACATCTTCGCCGGTCAGTAATTTGCCATCAGCGTGATACAAAAGTTTTTCCACGGCGATTCCCGCATAATACTTCTGCAATTCTTTACTTATGTAGTAACTCTTGAGTTTTTCAAATTCGATTTTTTTGACCGGCGCCCCGCCTACCCGGCCGTAGAGGTGGCCGATCGTGCCGTTGGCCAGCTGTTGCGCCAGCGCCCGGTCGACTCCGGCCGGATCGCCGTTGAACAAAAGCGATAAATGCGTTCCGCAGTCATTGTTTAACATGTGGATCTGCCGCAGCTGAAACTCCGGAAAGACCGGATCAGCGGCCGAACCCGGCTGGGCGTAACTGTCGATGATCCCGGCGAACATCCACTGGGTAACGCCTTCGGAAAGGGTTATGGAAAAATCATCCCGTTCCACCAACGAACACTTGGCCAGCACCCGGATCGCCGGATCGAGCTTGCCGGCTTCGGGCATATCCGCATCGTAGTCGGTAAAATCCCACGGCGCACGGCAGGTGTACTGATCCGGATAACTTAAAGTCAGATCGAATTTGCTTTTCAGCACATCGTTGACCTGACGCTGCAACGCAAGCATGTAGTGCAGTTTGTACATAAGCGTTTCGCCGGAACCGTAACGCGGGTTGCCTTCGTCATCCAGCGTAATGACATTGTAATCAAAGATTTTCGGCATAGTCGGCGGAATCAGTGTAAAGTTGCTGTAAAGCCCCAGCCGGTAGCCGAAATCAGCATGAGCCTTGCGGAAGTATTCAGCCGCGGCCTTATCGCCGCCAAGATCAGCATGAATCGAATCCACACAACCTTCAAAACCGCCGCGGCGTTTGGGCGAATACTGCCGGTAAAGAGTCTGATGATCGCGCACAAACAAATTGCGCATACCGTAACGGTGATAGAGTTTGAGCAAACCGTAAGCACGGTCAAAATAATCGTACATGGGCATGACATCGTACCACATGCGCGTTACCCAAATACCGTTGCGCGTTATATTCATAGTGGGGTTGGGCTTGTTGGCCAAATGCGGCAAAACATTGTTCAACGAGCTGCCCACATTGATAAAAATCAAATCTTTTACTTCATTGCGCTGACCGTCGGTTTTCATATTATAGAGCGTGCCGCCATTGATGACTGCACTGTTATCGGCCTGTCTGCCGCTGCTGCCGAGCATATCGGATGCACCGCTGGAGTAAATATCCGCAAAACACGAAACAAAGAAGTCATCACAAGTCAGCACCATGGGATCTTTGCCGCGATTGGGACGCATCACCCAGTAAGGTATGGTGTTGAGTTTATAATCCTTAATTCCCTGCACTGCACCGGTTTTGACAGCATAAACTTTACCGTTGCCGCCGGCAAACTCTATTGCCAGACTTTGATTGATAACTTCCAGAGCCAGAGTTGTTTCGGCCAAAGATTTGCCCTGATAACTCCATTGCCAGCAGGTAAAAAGTTTTTTACCGACCATGCGGCAGCTTTTAAGTTCGGCGCGTAAAGCGCTGCTGCCGGGTTCCAGCATTTTTCCATCGGGCGTTACAAAGGCAAATCCGCCGTTGCGGGCCGGAGCAAAACTCTCCGCACCGTTGAATGATACACGCAAATCGCTCAAAGTACCGCTCACCGGGCGGTAGATGTATTGGATCTTATCCGTGCCGCTGACATTGAATACAAAATTTTCGCCCTGTTTTTCCAGCGAAGTCTGCACCGTACCGGCGGCGGCCGGCACAGTCGAACCGGGCAGATGCCCCAGCTTCATATCGCTGTAAGCCGGCAATTGGATATTTTCCCGGATCGGAGCGGGCTTTTTGAAAAAGCTCAAATTATCCAGATAGTAAACTTCCGGCTTGCTGCCGTTGAACTCGTAAAACGAAAGTTTGACCAGCTTGGCCGGTTTGGCGATGTTTTCCGGCAGTTTTTTAACGAACACGCCCCAACCCGACCAGTAGACAAAGGGGTGTTCTTTGCTCTGCAGCGGAACCGTGTGCAGTTTGCCTTCCGCATCGCGTAAGGTAACACTGATCTTCATGCCGGAAGCATAGGTCCAGTTCTGGGCCGAAACCCACAAACTCACATGGTCAAAATCCCCCTCAATGGGCAGCTCGTGCGGCGGATAAAGCTCGGCGCGTTTGCGTTCGGGGTCAAAGTGCGTACCGCTTTGAACAATGAGCTTGCCGGTGTAATTCCCCCACAGGCGGTCATCGTTGCTGCGGCAGAAAACCGCATCGGAAATATTTTTAAAACTCTCGATCCGCCATTCACTTACATCTTCAAAGTCCATCAAAACCGGCACGGTGGAAACCGCATTTTCCATACCCGGAAAGTGATAGAGCGGTTCTTTGCGCGGGTCAACATCGGTATTGCTTGCAGTTTTGCTGACCACTTTGCCGGTATCCGGATCGCGGTCAAAACTCAAACCGATGCTGTAAATTTTAAGTTCATCAATGTCGCCGTGGAAAAATCCGCTGTTGCGGTCAGCCAGACGCCCCAGAACCGGGCGGTCGGTGTAAACCTTGAGTTTGCCGGGCGCATTGACACTCTGCCCCACCGGACGGCCGTTGACCATAACTTGCAGGATATTGCCATCCCAGACAAATCCGACATGCTGCCAAACACCTTTTTTCAAAACGTTGAACGCTTCGGAAGAAAATTTGCCCTTGTCCGTTACCAGTGTGCAACTGATCCCGCCATTGTAATAAGTCGTGAGCGTCCAACCGGCATTGGCTCCGGCATTGGCACTGATGATTGCGCCCTGCTCGCTCATATTGCGCGGTTTGACATTTTCGGGCTTGATCCACACCCCGACGGTCAAACCGGCAGGTTTTTCCAATGCCGGATAAGCCGGCAGCTGAACAAATGATTTTTTGCCGTCAAAACGCAGTGCATGAGGTTTCTTTTCGTAACCGATATCATCGCCGACAAAGCTGTTGGCCGCCCCCATGGGCAATTCCAGATCCAGTGTAACACCGACCGGAGGCAGTTTGCCGTTGGCAAAGGCTTCGCTGTGTGCTGCGATCGTTTCGGGCGACAACGCTTCGGAATAAATACGCCAGTTGCGCATTTCGCCCACGATCTTCATAGGTTTCCAGCCATCGGAATGCCCCAGATTGATCAGTTCGCCGCTGTAATTGACCGCGGCTTTGAGCTGACGGCGCCCCATAACTTTGCCGTCGCAGTAAACGGTTGCCAGCTTATCCTTCACGGTCAGAGTCCACAAATGGAAATCATTATCCACCGTTCCGGCCGGGAATGTAACCGTTTCCTTACCTTCAGTATAGATATAAGCGATCACATTGCCGTTATCGTAAGCCAGCCCCCACGAACTCTTTTTAAGAACAAAATAGCCGCCGCCGGACTGAATTTTGACATAGCAGCTGACCGTCATATCCTGCCGGTTGGCCGCACTGGCAGCATCCGCAAACTGGAATTTGCTTTTGCCGTCAAAAATCAGCTGTTGCGGTTGATACCCCGGCACAAAAGTGGTATTGGGGATCAAGGCGCCTTTGCTGACGACCTGATCACGCACACTCTTGCCCTCGCCTTCGTCAAAATTGTAATGACAAACCAGACCGGCGGTACTGTGCGTGTAGCGGGCAAACCAGTTGGAAGCGTCAGCAGGCATCTCCAGCGCAGTCAAAGCAGCGATACCGGCGCTCCAAAACCAAAACTTTCCTGAAACAACCATTTTTTGAGTATATCCTCTCCGTAACAATTTTATTGATAAGTACTTTTACAACAACTGCCAGACACCGTACTCCACACGATCCGCCCCGGGTGTGCGGGTTCAAATCAGATTTATGTCAGATCAAATGCAGATCTATGAAGCTGTTACCAGCGGTCCCATTTGCTGGCCGATGAGTCATCGACATTGCGGTAGCTGCCGGTAACCTGATAGATTGCCACCGTATCTTTCCCCTGGATGGAATCAACGTGGCCATCGCACCAGACGATATTACAAGTACTGCCGTGGCGCGGCACCAACACCCCGACGTTGCTGGTCAGCGAAGTGGAGTCGAATGCCTCATAGCTGCCGTTGCCGGTCGTCATGACCATAGTATCTCCGGAAAAGATCGTATCGGAGGGATTTTTGATCTGCTGAACTTTGGCCGGAACATCAAAGCCGGGCTTATCACCCACATCCCGGTAAGAACTGCCGATATTGTAGGTATTGATACCGTAGGAACTTTTGTAACCGTCATCGGTATCGCCCTGGCACTGGGTGCCGGTATTGGAAGGGCAATTGAAGTGTTTTATATCATCCAGATATTTCATATTCACATAGCCGCGCGGCCAACCGGTGTAATACAGGTAGGTTTTGGGGTAGGAGTCTTTGCAATCATCCGTATACATGGTTGTCGCCAATCCGATCTGCTTGAGTTTGCTCACACAGTCAGCTGCGCGGGCGCGTTCACGCGCTGCAGAGAGGGCCGGCAGCAGCATCGCCGCCAGAATGGCAATAATAGCAATCACAACCAAAAGTTCGATCAGCGTGAACGCTGATCGAGTGAAGATGTGAAGGTGTGAAGAGCAGTTTTGACAATTGTCAAAACTGCGTGAAGTGCGCCCTGCCGGGCGTAAGGATGTGTTGTTTTTATAGATTTTTTTGAGGTAATACAACGGCAAAACACCTATTTGACAAGTTTTACTCACCAAAAGTTCGATCAACGTAAAATGTTTTTTCATTTCAGAATCCTTCAGCTTGTTATGTTTTTGAATTTTCCGGGAAACATCCTCATATCCACGGCCGGCAGGGCGTTTTCAGCAATATCCGCCAGAAGATTCAGAGGCCTTGCTATTAATATTAGTCAGATAATGAACAAATGCAATTCTTTTGATTTTTTTGCAATTATTTTCACTAAAAAAACTATCATCTTCTGCAATTTGCACAAATAAGTTATAAAAAATCACTTTTATACTTGCAATTTGCATAAAAAGAATTACCTTAATAAAGAAATCAAACCGGGAGATACCGCCATGAAAACTGACTGTAAACGCGTGTTGCTCAAAGATATTGCCGCCCTGGCGGGTTGTTCGCTGGCGGCGGCCTCGCGCGCCTTGAGCCCGGACCCGCTGCTGAACCGTCTGGTGTCGGCCGAAACTATGCAAGCAGTCAAAAATGCGGCGCAGCAACTGGCTTACCGCCCCCGCCGCAGCCGTCAGCGCCGCGCGCTGGGTATTGTCGGTGTATTCATTCCGCAGGGGAACACCATTCTTTCGCTGGATCTGCTCAATGCCATTACCGCAGTTGCCAATCAGGCCAATACGCCCATACATTGTTACAGCAACGCTGATTCGGCAAGTTTCAATCACTTTATCAACAATTACGCCGACAGCCATCACGCGTTGGGGGTCGTAAGTTACTATCCGCCGGATGAACGCGATGTTCCGGCATTCATGGATATGTTTGATAAGCTCCGGCAGAATTCAGCACCGCTGGTGGTGATCCATAATAATGCGCCGGATAATTTTCCGGCAGTAACGGTCAAATTCGACAATTACTATGGCGGCAAGCTGGCCGGTGAATACCTCAAAAGCCTCGACTGCCGAGAATATTACATTCTGGGCGGCAGCGTACCGGGAGTTCTGAATCCCGATGATTATCTGCAACAGCGGCTGATGGGCTGTTACAACGCCTTGAGTTCAAATTTATCGACCTCGTGCCACATGCTGATCAACAATCAGGGGCAAAGTTTCGAACACCTGCAGGACGTTATCGGGCGTTTTTACCGCATGGTGGATTGGAAATGTCATGGCCCGGTCGGGATTTTTTGCGACAACGACCGGCTGGCGCTGATCCTGCACAGCTTTCTGCAGTATCATAAAACAGCGGTCGGCTCACAAGCCAAGATCGTAGGTTACAACGATGAAGAGATTTCGCAGTACGTCTACCCTCCACTGACCACTGTCCGGCAGCCCTTCGACGAATTGGGTAAAGCCGCCATGCTTAAACTTTTTAATATGATGCAGGGCAAGAGCGAAAAAAGTCTGCTCATCCGCCCGACCCTGATCAAACGCTCCAGCGCCTGAAACTGTTTCCGCAGGACTGACCGGCTTGCAGGATGGACTGTTCTCTGCGTTAAAAAAGCGGCCGTCCGATGATCCTTGCGGCATTGACTGCGCCATGCTGATGCTGGGCTATATTCATGGAGCGGTTATCGCCGACAACGTAGTAGTGGCCTTCTTCGACCAGCTGCGGCTTCATATCCCAATCGGATTGGAGTTTTACATAACTTTCGTCCATGGGTTCACCATCAATATACAACACGCCGGAGCGGAATTCCACCACTTCTCCGGGCATGGCCACAATGCGTTTGAGGAAATAGATCTTTTTGCCGTACTGGATTATCACCACATCGCCCCGGGCCGGCTCTCTGAACCAGTATTGCCCGCGCCAGCAGAAATTGAGGCCGTTGGAGTCATAGGTAGGCTCCATGCTGGAACCGGATACCACGCACGGAGTCAGCAGAAATTTGAATACGATCACCGCAATGACCACCAGCAAACCCAGCCGGATAAAAAATTTCCGGTTCAGTTTGGGCAGAAAGAAGTTGCGGATAATGCTCCACACTTTTCCATCGGCTTCGACGGGGGCATTTTCTGCAGTACCGGCAGCGTTTTCCGGCACTGCCTCTCCGGTCAATCCCGCATTATTCTGCTGCAGTTTTTCTTCCATGATCTTTACGCCTGATTTTTCAAAAAATCGCACAAGGCTCCGTAAGAATTGTTCACGACCGGGAATCCGGGTTCCGGATACTCTTTAAGTGTTTCCATGCCGTAACCGGTCCGCACGATGTAACTGGCTTTGCATCCGGCATTTTTTCCGCACTGCGCATCGGTAATGCGGTCGCCGATCATCAGCGACTGACTCAAGTCGATGTTCCACTCCTCAGCGGCTTTCAAGATCATGCCGGGGGCGGGCTTGCGGCAGCCGCACTCGCCGTTGACATCGGGGTGATGGGGGCAGAAGTAGATGGCATCCAGTCCGGTGCCCTGTTCGGCCAGCAGCTCTTTGATCCGGTCATGCACTTTGTAAAGATCTTCGATCGGGAATTTGCCGCGGGCGATCCCCGCCTGATTGGTAATGATGATCGCCAGATAACCGTTGTCATGCGCCAGTTTCACGGCCTCGGCAAAACCCTGCTCCAAAACTGTTTTTTCCACTTCGTGCAGATAATCTACTTCCACATTGGCTACGCCGTCGCGGTCAAAAAAACAGGCTTTACGGAGCACAGATGCACTATTTTCGCTCATATTGAAAAAAATCCTTATAAAAAATTTGACTTGTTGCATATATATGATACATTGACTTGAGAAAATTTCAAGGAGTTTTAACCCACAGATGGCAGAAATTGAAAAAATTTTAAGAAAACTGCAAGACGGCTCGATCAATCTGGCCGGCGCTTTTGCCATGGCCGCCGCCGAAAGAGAGTGCGCCGAAATGCCCGTACTGCAGGATGGAGGCGATTTGGTCGTCGCCCGGCTGGACCGGAATCGGGAAACGCGCTGCGGATTCCCCGAGTTCATTTACGGCGCCGGGAAGACGGTCGAAGAGCTGCTTAAAATCGTGCCGGAACTCTACGCAAGCCAGGTCAATGTGCTGGCGACCAGAGTCAAGGCTGCTGCCGGGGAAAAACTTATGCTTTCTTACCCCGAAGCCGAGTACGATCAGCGCAGCGGCACGTTCCTCTATCTGCAAAAGGAGCGTCAGCTGCGCGGCAACGTGGTCGTTCTGGCGGCCGGTACCAGCGATATGGCTGCTGCCACCGAAGCTGCGATGACGCTCAAAGCATGCAACTGCAATGTGGAGCTGATTGTGGATGTGGGCGTGGCGGCGTTGCACCGGCTGCTGAAAGTACTGCCCAGGCTGCAAGCGGCCGATGCGGTGATCGCCGCCGCCGGTATGGAAGGAGCTTTACCCAGTGTGGTGGCCGGCTTGATCAAAGCTCCGGTCATTGCGCTGCCCACCAGTGTCGGTTACGGTGCCAATCTGCAGGGGATCACCCCCATGCTGGCCATGCTCAACAGCTGTGCAAGCGGCGTAACAGTAGTCAATATCGACAATGGGTTCGGTGCTGCTTGCGCGGCAGCCAGAATCATCAACGGCAAGTATTGACCGCTGCCCGATCGGGCTTTCCGGCATAAACCCTCCAAAATATACATTTTTCCTTGCGGGAAAAAGGTTTATTACTGGCAGAAAAGCGTTTTTGGAGTTATATTATTCTGATTATGATTTTTTAAATATATTTTAAATAGAAAGTGAATAAAAAAATGAGTTGTGCATCCAGCAATTACAAAGCCCCTACCCCCATTCCGGTAAAATCCCGGCAATGGCCCGGCCGAACCATCACGCAGCCGCCCACCTGGGTGAGCGTAGACTTGCGCGACGGGAATCAGGCCTTGCCTATACCTATGTCTCCGGAAGTAAAGTTGGAATATTTCAAAATGCTCTGCGAAATCGGGTTCAAGGAAATCGAAGTCGGATTCCCTTCCGCCTCACAGGATGACTTTGACTTTGTGCGGCAGTTGATCGAAGGCGGTCATATTCCTGCGGATGTCAAGATCTCGGTCCTGACCCAGGCGCGCGAACATTTGATCAAACGCACGGTGGAATCGTTAGCCGGAGTCAAACAGGCAATCATCCACTGCTATGTGGCCACCAGCGATCTGCACGGCAGATTTGTGTTCAACAGCG
The DNA here is from genome assembly GCA_015061695.1 of Lentisphaerota bacterium. Taxonomy (GTDB): domain Bacteria; phylum Verrucomicrobiota; class Lentisphaeria; order Victivallales; family Victivallaceae; genus SIG78. Next base: position 21,672 of record SUWA01000017.1, on the reverse strand, counting down.
ACCATCAGCAGGTGTTGGATATGGCCATTGCCGGCACCAGGATGGTGCGCGATTACGTTGATGCCGCCGGCATGACAGATGTGATCGCTTACGAATTTTCGCCCGAAGAATTTACCGACAGCGATCTGGATTTTGTGATCGAAGTCTGCAAAAAGGTCAAAGAAACCTGGGGCAAATCCGCCAAACCGGACTTTATTCTGAATTTGCCCGCCACGGTCGAACGCCGTCCGCCCAACCAGTACGCAGATATGATCGAGTACTTTATCGGCAACTATCCTTACATGGATGAATCCACCATCAGCATCCACGCCCACAACGATCAGGGTTGCGCAGTAGCCGCCAGCGAACTGGCGTTGCTGGCCGGAGCCGAACGCGCCGAAGGTACGATCTTCGGCCACGGCGAACGTACCGGCAATCTGGATATACTGGTGCTGGCGATGAACCTCTACAGCCGCGGCATCGAAACCGGGTTGGACTTTTCCAACCTGCCCAAGATCGTGGATATTGTTGAACATGCCTCGGGCATTGACGTGCATTGCCGCCACCCCTATGCGGGGAAACTGGTCTTTACGGCCTTTTCCGGTTCGCATCAGGATGCCATCCGCAAGGGCATGGACCGGCGCAAAGAAATCGGCAACTACTTCGGTCAGGGCTGGAAGATACCCTATTTGCACATCGACCCGCGCGATGTGGGCCGCAATTACGAACAGCTGATCCGCATCAACAGCCAGTCGGGTAAAGGCGGGGTGGCTTATGTGCTGGAAAAAGAATTCGGTATCTTTGCGCCCAAAGCCATGCACCCGGCGATCGGCGCGGCGGTGCAGAAAGTTACCGACAAGCTCGGCGGAGAAATCACAGCCCAGACTGTGCGCGATATTTTTGAAGACAACTTTGTCAACCTCAACACTCCGTATCATATTTCGGAATACTCGCGCATTACGCAGAATATTGCCGAAGGCCAGGTGGAAGTTCAGTTCAAACTGCGCTGCGGCGATGCCGAAGAAGTCATCACCGCGTCCGGCAACGGCATCCTGTCGGCCGTAACCAGCGGCTTGCAGAATTGCTCGCTGGTGCCGGGATTTACGCTGGTAGATTACAGCGAACACACCATGGGCAAAGATAAAAACGCTACCGCGCTGGCTTTTGTCGGCATCCGTCTGCAGGATGGCAAAAAGCTCGTTTACGGTGCCGGATCGCACCCGGATATTGCCCGTACCGCGGTAGCGGCACTGGTCAGCGCCATTAACTGCGCGGTGCGCAAGTAAGAAGCCAAGAGTCAGAAATATGCCAATACAGCTTAAAACATCTGCGGTCGGTTCATGCACCGGCAAGTTTTTGCGCTTGCCGGGTGTGGCTTTGCGCAGTGTGTTGCTGCTGTTTGCTTTGACCTTGCTGCCGGACTTGGCCGCCGCCGACCGCCAGACTCACTTGTTGAGCAAATTCCGCTACACCCGTCTGGCCCGGCTGCCGGAAAATGATAACCCGGGGCCCGACACCCCTCTGGCGATCCGGTTGGACAGCGAATTTTATGCCAACATTGATGATTTGAACAACGATCTGCGCATCGTCAATGCGGAAGGCAGACTGGTGGAATTTGTTTTGAGCAAAGCCACCGGCAGTGCCGATATAAGCTCCGTCCGGCAGCTCTCCGGCAAGATCATCCGCGAACAGGCGCTGCCCGACGGCAGTTTTGCCATTGACTTTGAACTCGGTGCGGCCAATATAGATATAAGTACCGTGGAATTGGCCGGCTTGCAGACGCGTCCGGATACGCAATTGAGCATTGTTATCGGCGATGGCCGCAACTGGCAGACGGCAGTCCGGCCGATCACATTGAGCAATATAGCCCAATGGCCGGAGATCACTGCCAGAACTTTTCCTTTTCCGAAACCATTGCAAGGCAAGATCGTCCGGGTGATTCTGCACAACGGCAAATATGAAAAACTCGAAGCGGTCAGGGTTTACACTCCGGAAATCAAGCGCCAGCCGGAAAGCGCCATCCAGACTGATTACCCGATCAGCGAAATACGGAGCGGACAGGAGAATAATGTACATATAATCGAACTGCAAAGCGATCACCAGCCACTGACACAGCTTAAGTTCAATATTCCCAATAAATTCTTCCGGGCCCAAGTTACCATTCTCGGCAGCAACGACCGCAAAGAGTGGAATATCATTGCCAATTCAGTTATCCACCGGATCGATATGGATAATATCAACACAGTGGATTTTCCGGAACACCGCAGCCAATATCTGCAAGTAAAAATCGACTCCGACCCGGCCGGCGAAATCATCAACTCCGCCCGTCTGCAAGCCCGGGGCAATGTGTACGACTGGGTCTTGTCTTCAACGCAGGAAACCCGCCAGAATCTTATGATCTATTATGGAGCAGATTCGCAAGTTCCGGTCCGGAATCAAACAGCGATCGTTTCCGGCCACGGCGGACAGTTCTTTGTTTTAGCGCCGCGCCAGAACAATAAACTTTACAAAACCTGGGTTCAGGACCGCCGCAACTGGCGTTATCTGGCCGGAACCATACTGGTTTTAGCCGGTGGGATCGTGATTTTCATTCTGCTGCGCAAGATCAAACCCGATGCACCTGATCTGCCGGCCGATTGACCGGCGCGCCATGCGTCAACTATAATCAGTTGCGATAAAGTGTGGGATCATCCACACCGGCAGCGGCAAAGCCGGCTTTACGCAACATACAACTGTCGCACTTTCCGCAAGCACGCCCCTCGGCATCAGCCTGATAGCAGCTGACACTCTGCGAGTAATCCACATTAAGCTCCATGCCGCGGCGGATGATTTCTGCTTTGCTAAAATCCTGCAGCGGGGTGTGGATATTGAAGTGCCAGTTTTCGTCGCAGGCGCAAGTCCCCAGCCGGGCAGTTTCGGCAAACGAGCGGATAAACGCCTGACGGCAGTCCGGATACCCGGAGTAATCCACGCTGTTGACCCCGATAAAAATATCGCGTGCGCCCAGCACTTCGGCATAAGCTGTTGCCATAGAAAGAAATATCAAATTACGCGCCGGCACATACGTTACCGGTATGCTTTTTCCGTCAATATCGCGGTTTTCCGGCACATCAATACTGTCGCTGGTCAAAGCTGAACCGCCCCAGCTCCGCAAGTCGATCGCCAACACCTGGTGAGCCGCCACACCAATACTTTCAGCGATCCGGCGCGCCGCTGCCAATTCGCTGCTGTGGCGCTGCTGATAGTCAAAACTCAATGCGTAAACTTCAAAACCTTCGGCCTTGGCAATGGCCAGACAAGTGGCCGAATCCAATCCGCCGGAAAGCAAAACCACCGCTTTGCGCGGATTATCCACACTGTTATTATTCATTTGCAAGCTGCTGCTCCTGATAAAGTGCGGCCTAAAAAAGCCGCATTTGGTAACTGCCGTCTTCCGGTTCAGTATTTTTTCCGGCCGACGGATTTTTGCGGGCGCGCTGACGGCGCCCCAGCTCATAAAGATTGGAAGATTGCGGCATATAATTTTCCCGCGGGGAAGCCGAAGAAGCCTCCAACTCGCCTAAAATCTCCCCGGCACGTTGAATAACTTCTCCGGGCAATCCGGCCAGCTGCGCTACATGTATACCGTAACTGCGGTCGGTTGCCCCCGGCACGATCTGCCGCAGAAATATGATCTTATCGCCATACTCCCGCACTGCAATATTGTAATTATTGACACCGCGTTTTTCTGACGCCAGCGCCGTAAGTTCATGATAATGAGTGGCAAACTGTGTGCGGCAGCGGCAATGAACATCATCGTGCAGATACTCGGCCACTGCCCAGGCAATGCTCAATCCGTCAAAGGTACTGGTACCGCGGCCGATCTCGTCCAGAATAACCAGACTGCGGGGGGTAGCATAATTGAGGATATTGGCAGTTTCGACCATTTCCACCATAAATGTACTCTGCCCGCGCGCCAGATCGTCTGCAGCCCCCACCCGGGTAAAAATGCGATCGACCAGCCCCACCGTTGCTGAATCTGCCGGAATAAACGACCCGATCTGCGCCATGATCGTCAGCAGCGCAGTCTGACGTATGTAAGTGGATTTACCGGCCATGTTCGGCCCGGTTATCAACATCATGCGGTTGCAATCGCCATCCAGCAGACAGTCGTTGGGAACAAATGATTCATTTTCCAGATTAAGTTCCAACACCGGGTGGCGTCCGCCGGTGATGACCAGCTGATTTTCTTCCGTAATGACCGGCCTTACATAGCGCCGTTCGCGGGCACACTCACCCAGCGAGCAGATCACATCCAATACGGCGATCACCCGCGCGGTATTCTGAATTTCCAGCGTATGCTGCAAAGCCATGGCGCGCAATGCCTGAAAAAGCTCCAGTTCCAAAGCCTTGGATTTTTCTTCCGCGCCCAGGATCTTGCTTTCCAACTCTTTGAGTTCAGGCGTTATAAAGCGTTCAGCATTGACAAGCGTCTGCTTTCTCACATAATCCTCCGGCACCAGCGCCAGATTGGATTTGCTCACTTCTATATAATAACCGAATACACTGTTGTATTTGACTTTGAGCGATTTGATCCCCGTCCGCTCCTGCTCGCGGTTCTGAATATTGGCCAGCCAGCTTTTGCCTTCGGTCGCGGCACTGCGCAATTCATCCAGACCGGCATGATAACCGCTGCGGATCAAGCCGCCATCGCCAATGGTCAGCGGCAGATCATCATTCAGCGCCCGGGTGATCTCATCTACCAGTTCAGGCTGCGGCACGATCTGATTTTCGATTTCCCGCAGCAGCGGCACATCGAATTCCTCCAGCAGAGCTTTAAGCCCCGGCAATATACTTAAACTGGTACTCAATGCGGCCAGATCCCGGGCGTTGGCACTGCCCAGATTGAGCCGGCCGGTAATGCGTTCAAGGTCGCGCACTACCCCCAGAGTTTCCATGATCTCGCTCAAAGTCAGCGGGTCGGAACTCAAAACTTCCACCGCATCCAACCGGCTGTCGATTTCGCTTTTATCATACAGCGGGCGCAATATCCACTCGCGCAACAACCGGCTGCCCATCGGGGTATTGGTCTTATCCAGCGCCCCCAGCAAGGTAACGCTTTTATCGCTGCCATACATGGGTTCAACCAGTTCCAGATTGCGCTGACTGATGGAGTCAAGCTCCATATAATTGCCGCTTTTGCACACCTTTATCCGGTTGATATGACTGATTTCCTGACGCAGATTTTCGGCAGCGTAATGCAGCACGGCGGCCGCAGCGCCGATCCCGGCAGTAAGCTCCCGGCACCCCAAACCATCCAAACTCAACACCTTAAAGTGCTGCAGCAAAGCATCGCGGGCGATCTCTTTGGCAAAGACCCACTCATCGACTTCGGTAAACATGATCTTGCTGCGGGATGCCGGCAGTTTGCCATCATTCTGCCATTTTTCCAACATGCCGCCGGGCACCAGACATTCGTGCGCACTCAAGCGCGAAAGTTCACTTTCCAACGCCGTCAGAGTATCAAATTCAATAACATTGAATTCCCCGGTGGAAATATCCAGCGAAGCTAACGCACAGCGCTTTTTCTCCCAATTCAGCGCCACCAGAAAATTACTGACCTGCGGCTTGAGAATACTTGAATCGATCACCGTTCCCGGCGTAATAATACGGGTAATGGCCCGTTTGACAATGCCTTTGGCCAGTTTGGGATCTTCCAGCTGTTCCGCGATCGCGACTTTGACCCCGGCATTGAGCAATCTCGGCAGCTGGGCATCCAGCGCGTGCCAGGGGAATCCGCACATGGGGTAGCCCTGACGTTTGGTCAGAGTCAGCTCCATAATGGCACTGGCCTTGACGGCATCCTCAAAAAACATCTCGTAAAAATCCCCCAGCCGGAAAAGCAATATCGCATCGGCGGGGATTTCAGCTTTGGCAGCACGATATTGCTGCATCATGGGAGTAAGTTTGCCGTCAGCCATTCGTTTTCAATTCACCTTTATTCAGCAGTCGCCGAGCGTTTTAAGCAATGCGGGGATCGCTTTTTCAAATTCAACACCATAAGTATCGTGTTCCGGGTCAGCCATGGTTATTTCGATGCATTCGACCGTGTAATCCGCCGCGATCTTCAGCGCCTCGCCCAGCGTAAATCCGCGGGTCAGAGCGCCGACCGCCGTACTGGCAAAAACATCTCCGGTGCCATGGAACACCATATCAATGCGCCGGTGGTAATAGCTGAAAAATTCATCTTTCAATGAGTCATAGCCCATAAAACCGACCTTGCCCGGTTCAAAACTGACTCCGGTCAATACGGCACATTTGGCCCCCAGCGCGGTAAGTTTTTTCAGAGTGGACTTGATGTAATCTTCATTGTAACCGGCCAGACAGCACTCTTCGCCCAACATGAACGCCGCTTCGGTCAGATTCGGCACCACCACATCGGCCTGCTTGCAGAGTTCTGCCATCGCCTTGGCAAATTCCGGCGTAAAACCGGGATAAAGTTTGCCGTTGTCGGCCATGACCGGATCCACAAAAATCACATTATCACTGGTTTTGAAATCCGTAAAAAACTTGTTGACCAGCGCCAACTGCTCAAAACTCCCGAGATAGCCGGTGTAAATGGCATCGAACTTGAACTGTTCGCGCTTCCAGTGTTCGGTAATCGGCGTAATATCACAAGTCAGATCGCGGAACGTGAACTCATTGAACATCGTATGGGTCGACAACACCGCCGTCGGCAGGATCGCAGTTTCCACCCCCATGGCAGAAATGATCGGCAAAGCGACAGTCAGAGAACACTTGCCGACGCAAGAAATATCCTGAATAGTAACAATACGTTTCATGGACATAACAGAAATCCTCCTTAAATTATAAATAACTGTTTATTTCTTTATAATTTAACGCTTTTTTGCTGATTTTCCACCGTAGAAAAGGTTTTACATACAAATTCCATACAATAAAATCTGATTTTATCAGGTTTTACCCATCAGTTCTGCACCCCGGCGGTGGCAACTGCCGCTTGCCAGACTTCGTAAAAAGGCACGGATGTGCTTGCGGCCAACGCCTTTACACTTTCGTACTCCGGATAAATACGTTCGATATTTTTGTACACGCAGCGTTTGGCGGCAACTTTTCCGTAAATCGTATCCAGCTCTACCATATTGCGCTGCATACAACAGCGTTCCACCGGATAACGCCGGATCCCGATCGTGGTGGTATTTTCAAAAACCAGCTGCTCAAGTTTTTCAACATCGCGTTGACCGGCAATTATCTGCAAAGAATACCCCGGACGGTTCTTTTTCATAAAACAAGGCGTATAATTGACTTCCAGCGCGCCGGCGGCCAGCAGTTTTTCCATTGCCAACCCCAGCATTTCGCCGGAGCAATCGTCGATATTGCACTCCATGACCCAGATATCAGCGTCCGACGGCAGTTCGATCGCTTCGATCAGCATGGCCCGCAGAATATTCGCGTGCCCGAAGTCCCGTTTGCCCACTCCGATGCCGACGGCCTTGATCCGGTATTTCTCCGGCAGTTTATCGCCGGTACGCAAGGCCGCGGCGATTGCTATGCCGGTAGGAGTAACCATTTCGCCCTGCACCGGAGTGCGGCGCAAAGCTATATTGTGTTTTTGAGCAATGTTCAGCACCGCCGGCACCGGCACCGGTAAAACTCCGTGCTGACACTTGACTACCCCCTGCCCTTCGGAAAGCGCTTCGACTATACATTGATCTATATCAAGATCATCCAGCAATACTGCCGCTGAAACTATATCCACAATGGAATCAATCGCACCGACTTCGTGAAAATGCACTTCCTCTATGGTGCAACCGTGGGCGGCAGCTTCGGCTTCGGCCACGATTCGGAATATATTTTCCACATATTTACGGGCACGGACGCTTAATTGGGCACGGTTTACGATCTGCATTATATCAGCCAGATTGCGGTGTATATGCCCGTGGCTGTGAACGTGGTCGTGGTCATGCGAGTGGTCGTGCGCGTGGTCGTGCGCGTGGTCGTGGTCATGCGAGTGGTCGTGGTCGTGCGCGTGGTCGTGGTGGCAAATCACGTTAAAAACAGTTCCGGCAATGCCGTGCGACTTGCCGGTTGCGATCCCGTAACTGAACTCATCATCCAGAGCAAGACTTTTCAGAGCCAGATCCAATTTTTCCCGGCTGCCGCCGAGCGCCAGCAGTGCCGCAACGGTCATATCGCCGGCAATTCCGGAAAAACCTTCCAAATACAACATCTTACCCATAAAATCACCCCTTGGCGGTAAAGGCGTAAAGCATGATCGAGCCAAACATGATAAGCGCGGCTACAGCCTTACGCACCCATTGATCCGCACTCTGCTTTTTTTCCAAACTTTGCATTGCAAAGTAACTCAATATGATTCCGATGACCAACGATATTATCCCGCGGCTGGCCTGCAGAACATTGCCGAACGCAGCTCCGACCAGTCCGAAACAAATATACAATCCCCACATCGACACCACCCAGCACAGCCCTTGCGGCAAAGCCGTACAGAGCATCCGGTAATCGATCTTGAACTTTTTGATCAGGCAAAGAGCGCCCAGACCGGTAACACTGTAGTTGACGATAAAACCGCTGAATCCGGCGGCGATCGGATCTTCTGCCGGCATTTCCTGAACCACCAGCTGCACCCCCAAATCAGAAAAAGCGTAACCGATAAAACACACCAGCATATACCCCATACCGTTCCAGTTCAACTTGCCCTGATTCCAATTCATCAGCAGCCCGGCCGACGCTGCCCCCAACATCGCCAGATATTGCAAAAAAGTAAAGCCAATCCGCAGCAGCACGATCGACAACACAGCTACCACCAGAACTTTCAATCCCATAAGCGAAGCTATGCGGCTGGATTCAATGTGTTTCTGCGCCGAAAAAAATCCCCAATGCCCCACGACCAGACCAATATCGGTCATGATCACATACAACAGCATCCGCCACGAAAACAATGTGCTTGTATACAAAAAAAACGGCGCCATCAACCATGTAACCGCCCCGGTTATCAAAAGCGAACAAATCACCATTTGAGCGGAATTGTTGTATTTGTTCAAAAAACGCTGACCACCCAAATATGAACAGGATTGCATCAAGCCGGCAACCAGTCCGCTGATAATACCAATAGCCCAATTACTCATTTTTGCAATGCCTCAAAACGTATTTCGCTGTCAGCGGCCAGAATCGGGTCGATCACCCGGCCGAATTCGCCTTCCATAACTGCCGGCAGATCAAAACAGCTTATATTGTAGCGGTGATCGGTAACGCGGTTCTGCGGGAAATTATAAGTCCGGATGCGTTCGCTGCGATCGCCGGTACCGACTTGAGAAAGTTTATCCGCTGATTTTCGTGCGGCTTCTTCGGCTTGTTTGGCTTCCAGCAATCGGGCGTACAAAATGCGCAAAGCGATCTCTTTATTGCGGTGCTGGCTCTTTTCCTGCTGACTGGCTACCGAAACACCGGTAGGTATGTGAGTTACCCGCACCGCGCTGTCGGTGGTATTGACGCTCTGGCCGCCGGGCCCGCTGGAACGGAAAACGTCAAAACGGAGATCTTCCGGCCGGATGTTTATTTCCACCGCTTCGGCCTCGGGCATGATCGAAACTGTAACCGTCGATGTGTGAGTACGCCCCGCAGCTTCAGTTACCGGCACACGCTGGACGCGGTGGACACCGCTCTCGAACTTCATGTGCATATAAACGTCGTCGCCGGCAAGCGAAAATGATACACTCTTGACCCCGCCCAGTTCGCTGGAGTTTTCTTCCAGCAGCTCCACTTTCCAGCCCATGCTGTCGGCATAGCGCCAGTAGGCTCTGGCCAACTCTCCGGCAAACAGCGCCGCTTCATCGCCGCCGGCGGCCGGACGGATCTCCACAATAATGTTGCGTGAATCATTTTCGTCCGCCGGCAGCAGCGCCTGCCGCACCTTATTTTCCAGCCCGGCGACTTCCTGCTGCAGAACTTCCTGTTCGGCAGCGGCCAACTCCCGCAATTCGCTGTCGCTTTCTTCGGCGATAAGCAGCTCGTTTTCGCTGATTTCGGTCAGGGCTTTCTGCCAGCGCTCAAAATTATCGAACAACGCCTTGAGTTTGCGGTGTTCCTGCGAAACACTCTTCAACTCGGCTGCTTTCTGATAAATCGCCGGATCGGCCAGTGCTTTTTCCAGTTCACTGGCCCGCGCCGTCAAACGCTCGATGTGCTGTTTTATATCGCCGGGAGTCATTGTTCAACCTCTGTTTAACAAAAAATCCCGCATACTCCACAGTGGAAGTACCGGGATCTTTGGCCGGATATACCGGAAAGTTCAACCTCAGTCGACTTTTTTGCCATAACGCTTGTTGAACTTGTCGATACGCCCTGCGGTATCAACAAACTTCTGTTTGCCGGTAAAAAACGGGTGGCACTTGGCGCAGATACCGACTTTGTATTCAGGACGGGTGGATTTGATTTCCCAGACCTCGCCGCAGGCGCAGATGACCTTGGCCGGACCGTAGTTCGGATGGATATCCTGTTTCATTTGCTTCTCTCCAAAAGTTCTTATAGTTGAAAAATTTTTATTAACAAAACAATCTTGTAAGCGTTAAATATACTCCACATTTGTGATTTTTACAAGTTTAAAAGCCATTTTTTTTGCAAAAGAGCGCTTTAAGCGTTATTTTATATAGTTATTGATAATTTATAAGGAGTGATTTTTATCATGTTTTGCGATAACTACCTTTTCCCCGGCGATTCTTACGATACGCCCAAACGGGTCCATCACGCGTTTGTGGATAACTTGCTGCTGCGCAGCCGCTGGTATTTTTACTGGAAAAATTTTGGTATTTTTGTCAACACCGGCAAGTGCGGACGTGCCGGGAAACTCGATGCGTTCAACCAGACGGAATTTTCCAACGGCAATATCAAACTTATCGAGTCCATCGGCGCCAAACTGCATTTGCGCGGCCTGAACAATATAGATAAACTCAACGGCCAGCCGGCGGTGATCATTGCCAACCACATGAGTTTGCTGGAAACCGCCCTGCTCCACGCCATTATGCGCCCCCGGATCGACTTTACTTTTGTCATAAAAAATTCACTCTTCAACGTAGAATACTTTGGCGACATCATGCGCAGTCTGGAAGCTATCGGTGTCGATCGCGTCAATCCCCGCGATGACTTCAAAACCGTTTTGACCGAAGGCAAAGAACGGCTCGCCCGGGGCAAAAGCGTGGTCATTTTTCCGCAGGCCACCCGCAGCGAAGCCTTTATCCCCGAACAGTTCAACACTATCGGCATCAAGCTGGCCAAAGCCGCCGGAGTACCGGTCTTGCCGCTGGCGCTGAAAACCGATCTGGTCAGCAATGGCAAGATCTTCCGCTCGTTAGGCCCGGTACACCGCAAACATCATGTGCATTTTGAGTTTGCGCCGCCGGCAATGGTTCAGGATTCCGGCAAAGATCTGCACGAAGAGATCATCCGCTTTATCCAATCAAGACTGCAGGAGTGGTACGCAGCCGAAAATCGCGTACCGCCGCAAGCGGTCAAGAATATCAGCGAATAACGATCCGGCAATTTTCCGGCAAGCTCCAAAGTTCGCTTGATTTGGCCAGCTGCTCCGGAATACAGACCTCCAGCAGGTTCGGACAGTAGCGGAATGCACCGCGCCCCACCTGGCTGGTGCGGTCAGAAAAGTACAGTTTTTTCAGCTGCGGGACTCCGCAAAACGCCCAATCGCCAATATATTCCAGCGTTGCGGGCAGCGTTACGGCTTTAAGATTGCCGCAAAAATAGAACGCTTCGCAGCCGATATATTGCAACGCCGGCGGCAGCGGCAGCTCGCGCAAACTGCAGCCGTGGAAAAATGCCGCATCGCCGATCACGCGCAAAGATCGCGGCAGATTTATTTCCGACAGGCGGCAGCAATGGTTGAAACTGCCCTTGCCGATAACTTGCAAGTTTTCCGGCAAAACAACTTTCCGCAAGTTATTGCAATGCGCAAAAGCCATATCGCCAAGCTCCTGCACATTTTCACCCACTTTAACACTCCGGATCGAGCGGCACTCAAAAAAAGCGCCCTCGCCCAACACACTGACCCGATCGGGAATAACCAGATCCGGCTCAAGATTGCGGCAGCACATGAATGCGCCGCGCCCGATGACTTGCAAACCGGCGGGTAATTTTATACTCCGCAAATTCACACATTCGCGGAATGCCCAATCGCCGATTTTCTGAAGGCCATCTCCGGCAACTACCGTCTGCAGTTTGCCGCAGTTATAAAATGCGCTTTCGCCGATTTCGACCACACTGCCGGGGATGACCACTTTTTCCAGATTCTGATTTCCGGCAAAAGCTCCGGGCGCAATTTTGACCACGCCATCGGGGATCACACAAACTGACGCCGCCGCCCGGCAGGCGATCACACTTTTACCGTCAGGAGTCAAAGTCAAATCATCACTGCCGCAAACAACATGGATATTCAACAAAAATATCAGACTTGCCAGGTAGCTTGCTGCCATCAATTTATTTTTCACAACGACACCTCGGATGTTTTTTTACGGAAGTTTCTTCAAAAGTTTGACATAAACCTTACGGTCCCCGACCGGACTGGCCTTGCCATGCTGCCGGATGAATTGTTTCAGAACTTCGTCCGGCAAAGCGGTTTTGAGCATCACCGGCATCCGGTCGATGATCGCTTCGGCCTCGGCACTCTTGCCGGAACGCAAAAGCGCCAACGCCAGCAGAAACTTCTGCCGGGAATCACTGCAGCTCTTCAAACGATCGGCAACCAGATCGTGCTGACCGTTCAACAGCGCCAGAACTTCGCGCATCAAAGCCACGTCAAAATTATCTTTGTCGATTTTTTCGGCTTCTTCAAAATACCATGCCGCGCTGACCATATCATTTTTGAGCAGCGCCTCGCGCACATTGCCCAACATGAACTCACAAGTGGTGCTGCTGTTGTTGCTGCTGCGCAAAACTTCTTCGAGATAGCTGTCCTGCTCCACGCCGTTGGCCAGTGCCAGCCGGTAAAACTCGCCGGCCTCCTGCAAACGGCCGGGATCAGCCGAAAGCATCAACGCCAGCTCGTAAGGTGCTTCGGCATTGTTGCCATCCAGTTCCAGCACCAGCTTGAAAAATTCTTCAGCCTTTTGATTATCACCTTTCCGGCTCCAAACCACCGCTTCGGCCAGCAGCATTCTGGCGCTGGTCCGGCCATTGCGCCGGGTACGCAGTTCCGAAATCACCTTCAACGCTTCATCATATTTGCGTAAGGCAATTAAACTGCGGGCCAAAGCGTTGATGACCGCCTCGTCGTCATTGATTTTGACGATCACCGGAGTCAACAGTTCGACCGCATCACCGAAACGTCCTTCCTGATAGTAAAGTACCCCCAACAGGGCGGAGGCTTCCAGATTATCCGGATCGCGCATCAACACCTGCCGGAAATTCCATTTGGCGATTTCAAAGTTGCCCCGGTTGCGGGCGCTGCGGCCTTCGGCCAGATAATTTTCGATCTGTTCAGTCCTGACCGGTTCAACTGCAGTTTCGACCTTGACCGGCGCAACCGGTTCAGTAGGCTCAACCGCCGGAGGCGCGGCCGGCAAAGTACCGGCTTGCGGCTCCCGGGCACCGGATTTGCGAAGCGTTTCGAGCTGATAAGTCAGAGTTTTATTTTGTTCGGCGGCGGTTCTGGCGGCAGCCTCGAGCTGACGCAGCTTCTTTTTCAGCGCGTCATTTTCGTCCAGCAAAACTTTATTTTCTTTTTCCGAACGGCGGAGCGTTTCTTCCAGCGTCGGAATGCGGTTGAGCGCGGTCAGCACATCGCTGTTGGAAGCCTTGCGGAACTCTTCCATACGATTTTTCATTTCGTCATAGGCTTTCTGCACTTCGTTCATCTTGGAAAGTTCCACTTCGGCAGATTGCAGTTTGGCCGTCAGTTCGATCAGACGCCCGCGACTTTCTTTCAGCAGATTTTCGGAAGCAGCATACTCTTTGCGCACTTTTTCCAGTTCATCGCTGGTTTTGCGCAAATCGCTGACAGCTGCATTGAGTTTCTTTTCGATCTGCAATTTTTCCTGCTGCAGTTTCTCCTGATTGGCCGCATCGCTGCGCAGGCGGTCCTGATAGCGTTTTTCCAGTTCGGAATAGCGGTTGGCCATATTCTTGATTTCGTTTTCCAACGCCTGACAACGGCCTTCGAGATCGCGGATCTCGCGGGCGGATTTTTCCAATTTGTTCCGGTGTATCTGATCGTCATTTTTAAGCGCCTGCAGCTCGGTATTGCGTTGTTTCAGCGTTTCGGTCAACTCGGCCATCTGCTGCTGCAATTCGCTTTCAGCAGCAGTAAGATCGCTGATCCGGCGGCGGAGTTTGCTCTCCTGCCCGGAACTCTTGCGCAGTTGTTCAACTTCGCCTTTCAAGCGTTTGATCTCATCATTAAGTGCAGTATTGGCCGTGCTGCCGTCGTTGGCGCTCTGACTCAAAAGTTTCATCAGCCGTTCGATGCGCAGCTCTTTGCTTTTAAGCTCATTTTCCAACCCGGCGATCCTTTCGTTCAACGCACGGATCTTGCCGGCCTCGGCGGCTCTGCTGCGCAGCTGTTCGACCTCGCGGTTCAGGCGGCGAACTTCGTTGGTAAGAGTCAACACCTCGTTGCGGTGTTTCAACACTTCGCCCCGGCTGGCGGCATAATCCTGATCTTTGTTGCGCAGTTCATTTTCCAGCAGTTTGATCTGCTTCATGGCTTCTTCGTTGGTGTGTTTAAGGCTGACCAGCTGGGATTCGTAGCGTTCCTGATCGAATGAACTGGTTTTGGACTGCAGCTCTTTGAACTGAAGTTCCAGCAAATCATATTTTTCCTGCAAACTGCGGTTTTCCTTGAGCAGACTTTCCGTATCGCGGGAGCGGGCCTCGCTCTGCTGCAGTTTGACCTGCAAGTCGTCGATTTCGCTCAAGGCTTTGCGCAAACGGCGGCGGTATTGATCAAGCTCGGACTGCATTTCCAGATAAAGCCGGCTGGAGGGTACTTCGCCGGAAGCTGTTGGAGTGTAAGTTCCCGTTCGGGATTCAGTATCGCGCCCCGGTCGGCTGTAAGCGGAGTCGTTGCGTTTCAACTTCTGCGGCTCGGTTTTGCCGGCGCGCTCCGCACGTTCCAGATTCATACGCATCTGCGCGATTTGATTTTCGCACAGTTTGACCCGTTCTCCGACCACTTTGCTGTTCCATTCAGGAAAATAGCGCTGGATCGCCGCAAAATAATCCCGGCTGCGGGTATAACTGTCCAGCGCCTTGGAGTAATTTCCGTCCATTTTATAAACTTCGGCCTGATCGTAGGCCTGAAAGCCCTGCCGCCACCCGACCCACGGCGATGACTCCAACGTATCCGCACCCGGTACGGCCGTAAAAGCCAATACACTCAAACCCCAAATCGCAAAATACCTGATCAATTTATTTTTCATCTCTGTTCCACCTGAAAATCCTTGAATTTTTCCCGGTAAAAGGCATTGGCACTGATCGTCAGAACCGTATTGCCGTTATCGTCATATTTGCTTGACAGTACCGTTGTTTTGCGGTATGCCAGCGCCGTCATATCGCCCCGTTCGGGCGGAATACACAAAGTTATCACCGACGCATGTTCGCCGGCCACAGCACTTATGGCCCGCAACAGTTCGTCGATCCCCTCGCCGGTCGCCGCCGAAATAAAATACCCGTTGGCAAACAAACTCCGCGCCCGGATCCGGGCCAGTTCATCATGCGGGCGGTCAACCTTGTTGAAAACAACCAGTATCTTGTCGGTATCCGCCCCCAACTCTTTGAGTACCGACAAAGTGGTATCCCAGTGTTCATCTATTTCAGCACTGGAGAGATCCAGCACCAATATCAGAAAATCGGCCAACACCGCTTCTTCCAGCGTGGATTTGAACGCTTCCACCAAATCGTGCGGCAGTTTGCGCACAAAGCCTACCGTATCAGTCAGCAGCACCGTCTGTTTATCCGGCAGCACCACCCGCCGGGTCATGGGGTCAAGGGTGGCAAAAAGTTTATCTTCGGCCATGACTTCGCGCCCCGAAAGCAGTTTCAGCAGCGAAGATTTGCCGGCATTGGTGTAGCCCACGATCGCCCCGTGCGGCACGTCGTGCCGTTCGCGCTGTTTGCGGCCGGTCGAGCGCTGTTTGCGCACTTCGCTCAACTCGCCTTCGAGCCGCGATATGCGCATCTTGATCTGCCGCCGGTCGAGTTCGATCTGACTCTCGCCCTCGCCTTTGGCGTTGACCGCCCCGCCGCGCTGACGCGAAAAGTGGCTCCATGCGCCGGCCAGCCGCGGCAACTGATAACGCCAGCGGGCCAGTTCCACTTGCAACACGGCTTCGCGGGTGTTGGCCCGGTCGGCAAAAATATCGAGGATCACTTCCTGCCGGTCGATCACACAGACCTTGCGGCAGAGCCTTGACCAGTTGCGCTGCTGGGTGGGAGTTATTTCCATATCAAAGACCAGCACATCAGCTTCGAGTTCCTCCAGTTGGGCGGCGATCTCTTCGGCTTTACCGGTGCCGACATAATATTGCGCGTGGGGCTGCCCTTTGAGTTTGACCACACAGCGGCCGACCACCGCAATATCCAGATTATTCAAAAGCTCGGTCAATTCATCCAGATGGGCGTGAGTGCGCCCGGCGTCTTCGCCCGAAGGGCCGACACCGACGATCAACGCCCGCTCCACACGCTTGCGGGCTTCCTGTTCTACTTCGATCAAAAAAAATCTCCCCGTATGATGTTATTGGTTCATAATACTATAATATAAAGTTGGAATTTTTCCTGTTTTGAAATGATTTTTTTGCATTTTTAACTGGGCAACACACTAAAAAGTTCGATAAAATATTTTTTTTGACTTGCTTTATCCGTATAACTTGACTACATTATCCTCAACAACATTTTTTTACGAAAGGTTTAAAAGCTATGTTTATTGACATTCACACCCATATAACCTATCAGGATTGTCCGGAATTGGCCTATGGTATCCTCGGCCGTCCGCCCTTCGATGTAGATGTATTGCTCAAGCGTATGGATCTGGAAGGGATCGACAAATCCGTGGTGCTGCCGCTGGTCAACCCCGAAGTACTCGACCGCTACGGCGTGGCCGGCAATCAGGAAGTGATCAGAGCGTGCAAGGCGCATCCCGACCGCCTGATCCCGTTCTGCGCCGTCGACCCGCGTTCCATGCTGGTCTGGGGCCAAAAAGGCACACCCGGCTGTATGTACAATCTGCTGAAAATTTACCGCGATATGGGCTGTCTGGGTATCGGAGAAGTCTGCGGAACAATTCCAATCGACGATTATCGCTACGGCGTGATCTACGAAGCCGCCGGCGAACTGAAAATGCCGTTGATCTTCCACATCCAGCGTATTACCGGCCACAATTACGGTGCGGCCGATGAATTCCATCTGCCCGGCTTTGAACGGATGCTGCAAAAGTACCCCGACACCATGTTTATCGGGCACTCGATGGCGTTCTGGACGGAAATCTCCGGCGAAGTACCGGAAAGCCAAAGCGAAGGTTATCTGCACAATCCCTACACTGTAAAGGGCCGTTTGTGGGAACTCTTTGAAAAATACCCCAATATCGGCGGCGATATTTCAGCCGGCAGCGGAGCATTCGCTTTGAGCTGCGACCCGGTACACGGGCCGGAATTCATGGAAAAATTCCAGGATAAACTCTATTTCGGCACCGACCGTTTCAGCTCGATCGACGAACCGATCCCGCCGCAGAAACCGTTGATGGACAAATGGCTGGCCGAAGGCAAGATCTCGCAGACAGCTTACGACAAGATCTCGCACCTCAACGCCAAAAAACTTTTGAATATCTGAAGCATAACAACCCAATAATTGTTCAAAGAAAGGATATAAAAATGTCTGAACTCAAAATCGGTATGGTCGGTCTTGACACCTCGCACGCGACCGCGTTTGTGGATCTGCTGAACGACAGCAACAACGAATTCCATGTTCCCGGCTGCAAGATCGTCAAAGCGTTCCCCGGCGGCAGCGCCAAATTCAGCCTCAGCGCCAACCGTGTGGAAGGTTTTACCGAAGAACTCAAGAAACGCAACGTGGAAATCGTTGATTCCCTCGAAGCATTGGCCGGTCTGGATGCCTACTTCCTCGAAAGTGTGGACGGCGATCAGCATCTTGAGCAGTTCAAAGTGCTGGCCAAGTTCGGTAAGCCCGTGTTCATCGACAAGCCGCTGGCGTGCAATTACGATGATGCCAAAGCTATCGTCGAAATCGCCAAAGCTGAAAACGTGCCGCTGATGAGCTGCTCGAGCATCCGCTATGCGCTGGGCATCAACGATCTGAAAAAAGAAGAAGACACCGAAGTCTTTGCCTGTCAGGCGTTCGGTCCGATGAATCTGCTGGATGACTACCGCGACTATTTCTGGTACGGCATCCACTCTACTGAAATCGTCTTTGCCATGCTGGGCAAAGGCTGCGAATCCGTACAAGTGATCCCCACAGCTCACGCTGACTTGCTTTTCGGCCGCTGGGCCGACGGCCGGATCGGTTCGATCCTCGGCAACCGCAACGGCGTCTGGGAATTCGGTTGCACCATCACCACCAACACCCACCAGCGTCAGGCGGTGGCCTCCGGTGCGGTGCCCTACTACTCCATGCTGCTCAAGCAAGTAGTACCGTTCTTCCAGACTGGCAAGAGTCCGCTGGATATTGAAGAAACGCTCAACATCATTGCGTTTCTCGAAGCTGCCAGCCGCAGCCGTGCTGCCAACGGCGCGCTGATCAAGATCGCTGATATGTAATTATAAAAACCCGGGCTGCCGCCAGTAAAAAACTGACGGCAGCTTTTTTAAGCTATGGGTGGGGAAGCAATGCTCAAATCATTCATCTGTCCTTTTTGCCGCAACTTGTTAATTACGACACAGATTGGAACACACCGGCAATAATCTGCCCATTCTGCCAAAAAGCCTCCATGCCGCCGCCGGATATACCTGCCGGCGCTCCAATCAATAATAATACGCCGCCACCGGAGCAAATCGACAATCAATCGCAATATGCCAATGGCAATGAATATGCTAACGGAGAATACGCAGAAAACAATGAAGATTACGAAGAGTATGCTCCGGCCGACAATTCCGGCGATGTGCTGTACATATTGCTGGTACTGCTGGGTTACGGATGTTATATTTTTGCGGTAATAGATTTCTGCGGAATGTTTTTCGGCTACGACCTCACCGGCGTACCATGGAGTCCGATCGTTGCCGGGATCATCGGCGGGGTTCTGCACAAAGTTGCCGGACACGAAAGTTGAACCGATCCGGGGGCATGGGACGAGTCTAAATATGCGGTAAAATATTGCATTTTCTGATTATCGGTGTAGATTAATATCCGCGATCAAGCAAGGAGTTTGTAAAAAATGAATAAATACGATTACCTTATCAACACCCACGACCTGAAAAGTCTGACCGATTGGGGGCCGTTCGCCCGCGATATTTATGCCTTGAGCCACATTGCCGACCGCAAACGCGGAATCAAATTTGACTTTGTTATGATCCCGGGAATCCTGCGCCGCAGCTTTTTCCCGCCGGAAACTTTGCGCGAATGTAACTGCTCGCCCTACGAAGCCGCGCCGGATTTGAGCTATTTTTCGATCCGCCAGCAGATGGAAGGTCAGGATGTATTTTATGCTGATTCAGCTTATGCCAATATCGGCAAAGACCTCTGGCTGGGGCGTTGCGAATTTGTCAATAAAACCGATGAATTGCGCGGCGGAACGTTTATGACCATTGCCCGGCTGGCTCCGCGCCCGGATGTAACGCCGTTCGTGCCGGAAGGCGCCCGCTTTATTGATGCACTGGACTACAAAGAACTGGTTTATTCCTACAAGCGCCATGACCATAATCTGACTTTCTGCGGCGGCCGCCGCGGCGAACAGAATTATCCGGGTACCGTCCGCAACCGCTGTATCGGGCAGCCGTTCTACGACAAGACCGCGCCCTGCTTTGCCGCTAAAAAAGGCGACCGGGTCTGCTATGAATTTGAAGCCGCGCCGACCGACGGATCGATCTATCTGCGTATCCGCGTGGATAAAGATGAAAAGATGCTGCTTGATGTAAGCGTCAACGGTCAGGTGCAGGCTCTGGAATTGACCGGTACGGGCAACTTTGAACTGGTCGAACTTTACCGCGCCGGCCTTTCCGGACAAATCAAGCTGGAAATCGTCAGTGCCGCCGACGGCTGCGGCATCCGCATGGATGGTTTTGTAGTCGGCAAATCAGATCTGCAAGCTGAAGAAATCACTTTTGCCCCGCTGGGCCGCGCGGTGGAACCCAAATTTGCCGACGGCCCGGTCGAAAATTGCGATGTTATTTCGGGTGAAGGTCTGGATTACAGCTACGCCGTCTGGTGGAACAAAAAAGAGTCCGCCAAGCGCAACTACTCGGTCCCGTACCTCTCAACTTTTGTCAACTACACCTACGGCTTGCGGCAACCCTACTACAAGCAGTGGTACGATTTCGGCGATGAGATCTGCCACGATGCCTATATCCTGCCGATCGAAATAGCGCCCCACAGTTCCAGTGTGGTCTACACGCTTTACAGCGCCGCAGCCGATACCACAGCTGCCGCCGAAGCCATTGCCAAACTGGATAAAAGCGAAGCAAATCTGGAAAAGCTCTATCGTGAAGCCCGCAAACGCGCCACGCTGCCCAACGGTACAGATGCCGGTAAGAAGTATGAATTCAGCCAGCAGCTGATGCGTGCAACGTCGCTGACCAATATCAATTTCCCTATCAGCAAACAGGCTGCCAACATCCGCCACCATGTGCCGGACAAGTATTACAACAGCCTTTACAGCTGGGATTCGGGCTTTATCGGGCTGGGCTTTCTGGAACTGGACAAAACCCGCGCCATTGAAAATCTGAATGTTTATGTAACTGAACCCGGCGATGAAGAAAACGCCTTCCTGCTCTACGGCACGCCGCTGCCGGTACAGGCATATTTGTATGCGGAGATCTGGAACCGCCATCAGGATAAGGAGATGCTGGAATTCTTCTATCCCCGGCTGCGGCAATTCTACAGCTTTATTGCCGGACACATCCCGAGTTCTACCTACAACCAGTTCAAGAGCAATATCTTATGCTCGTGGGATTACTTCTACAACTCCGGCGGGTGGGATGATTATCCGCCCCAGTGGCATTTGTACAATACCAAGGCCTACCATTGCGCTCCGGTGGTAACTACGGCTCACGCCATCCGCTTTGCCAAGATCCTGCGGCGGGCAGCCCAAATATTGGACATCAAACAGGATGAGGCAATGTTCAACAAAGATATTGAAGTGTTTGCCGATGCGCTGCAGAAGTATTCGTGGAGCGAAAAAGATGCCATTTTCAGCTATGTGGAACACGATGCGGAAGGCAATCCCATCGGGCCGTGGCTGGATCCCACCGGCAAAGAAAACTTCAACTTCGGCATGGACGGCACCAGTCCGCTGGTGGCAGGCATTTGCTCCAAAGATCAGCGCGATAAACTCTTCGGCCGTATGGAAGACCCGGAAGGCATGTGGACGCCAATCGGTATTTCCACCGTGGATAAACGCGCCAGCTATTACCGTACCGACGGCTACTGGAACGGCTGCGTCTGGATGCCGCACCAGTGGTTCTACTGGAAGGCGGCGCTGGACGACAACCGCAGCGAATTTGCCCGCAA
>SUWA01000123.1 GCA_015061695.1 Lentisphaerota bacterium | reverse complement strand
GATCTTCCGCGGCGACAAAGTCCGCCAAATCGGTTCGGTGGACGACATCGGCCTTTGACGGAACCACCTGGAGAGTTCCGGCAATATGACTCAAGCGCTTTTTACGGCCGCAGAACTGGCCGCAGCGGTCAATGGCTCCTGGCGCAATCCGCCGGAACCGGATAAATTGTGGTCGTTGAATACTGACAGCCGCACCATTCAGAAAAATCAATGTTTTATCCCGATCGTCGGCGAACGTTTCAACGGGCATGACTTTCTGGACAAATTGCCGGAGGGAGTCATTGCGCTGGCACAAAAAGAATATACCGTTCCGGATGATCTGCCGGTTTTGCAAGTCGATGATACCACGCTGGCCTATCAGCAGATCGCACGTTTTCACCGGCAAAAAATGCCGGACATCAAACTCTGCGCCGTAACCGGTAGTGTGGGAAAAACCTCGGTCAAAGAGATGCTGCGGGCCATTTTTACTTACGTTGCCGGCGAAGAAAATGTTATTTACACTCTCGGCAATACCAACAATCAAATCGGTGTGCCGCAGAATTTGCTGCGTTTGACGCCCGCAACGCGCTATGCCGTAATCGAAATGGGTACCAATCACCATGGCGAAATCGCGCCGTTGAGCGCCTGCGCCCTGCCCGATGCGGCCGTCATCAATACCATTGCGGCGTGCCATCTGGAAAATCTGGGGGATCTGAACGGCGTTGCGCAGGAAAAATCCGCCATTTTTTCCGGGCTTGACTCCGCCGTCGGCAGTGCGGTCTATCCGGTCGATTGTGCCGGGCACGATATTATTGAGCAAGCGGCTCAACCTTATAAAAAACTGCAATTCGGATCGTTGGCTTCGGCCGATGTCAGTGCAGAATATATAGCCGGTTCGCTGGATGGCTCGACAGTTAAACTTAATTTTGCCAACTCCGGAGAAAGTTTCACCTTTACCTGGCAACTGACCGGCCGCCATCAGGCCGCCAATGCTGCGGCCGCCGCCGCGGTCGCGCTGGCACTGCAAATCGCCCCCGCTGATATTGCTCAAGGTTTGAGCCGCACCACACTGCCGGGTCAGCGGATGAATTCAATCAAAGTCAACTCCACGCTCTGGATCAACGATGCTTACAACGCCAACCCGCACAGCATGAAAAGTTCACTGAATTGCATCAAAGAAAATCACACCCGCGGCAATTTGCTGCTGGTGCTGGGCGACATGCTGGAACTGGGACCGGATGAAATCGCTTATCACCGTGAAATCGTTGAATTTGTTTTGGAAAATTTTCCGGCAGAATCCACCCGGCTTTTTCTGCTGGGAAAGCGCTTTGCGCAAGCTGCCGCCGCAGCAACGCCCCACCTGCTGCCGGTAAAATCGTTTGCCGGGCTTGATGAACTGCAGGCAGCGCTGAAAGCGATGAACAAGGATCATCTGACCATATTTTTGAAAAGTTCCAACAGCATCGGCTTGAGCAAGGTGGAACCATGCTGAAATATGCTCTGGCATTGCGGACGATCAAACACCTGATCCTTGACCGCTGTTTTGTGCGTCCTATCGGCGATGGAGCGGAGGCGGAAGCCGCGCTCGATCTGATCATGGAAACGGTCAGTGTACTGGATTACGACTGTGATTATCTGCCGGGCGCCGGAATAACTCAAGTAACCAACGACTCGCGGCAAGTAAAGTCCGATTCGATCTTTGCGGCCATTCCCGGTGCAACAGTCAACGGCGAAAAGTTTGCGATCCAGGCGCAAAACAATGGCGCCAAAGTCCTGATTTCGGAACACTCTTTAGAATCGGTTCTGCAGCCGGGCAGAGTGAATTTGCTGGTAAAAAATGCGTATACGGCCTACGCGCTGCTTTGCGAAGCGTTCCATGATTTTCCCGCCGGTAAACTCTGCTGTCTGGCCGTTACCGGCACCAATGGTAAAACCACCACCGCTATGCTGACCCGGACTTTGCTGCAGCAAGCCAACCAAAAGTGCGGCATGATTTCAACGGTGGAATATGATTTGGGCGCGATGGAAAAACTCGTTGCTGACCGCACCACGCCGGAAGCCGGACGCCTGTTCGATTTTTTTGACCGGATGGTGAAAAATCAGCAGCAAAGTATGATTATGGAAGTATCCAGCCACGCTTTGCATCAGAACCGCATCGGCAATTTGCGTTTCCAAGGGGCAGTTTTCACCAATCTGACTGGCGATCACTTGGATTATCACGGTACGATGGAAGAGTATTATCAGGTCAAAAAACGCTTATTCACCAAGCATTTGGCCGACAACGCAACGGCGGTGATCAACTGTGACGATGCCTATGGTCTGCGCTTGAGTCAGGAGTTGCCGCCGGCAGTAAAGGCCGTAACTTTCGGGCGCAAGCATGGAGCGTGGCGCATAAGTAATGAAGTGTTGTCGCATTGCGGCAGCAGTTTTACTTTAAGCAATGCAGATTGCAGCCGGACTTTCTGCTGCAATCTTAATGGGATGCACAATATTTACAATCTGGCCGGCACCGTGCTGCTGCTCGATGCGTTGAAGCTGTTGAGTTTGGAGGATTCTGCTGCCATACTGCAAAATACGCCAATAGCTGTACCCGGCCGGCTGGAACGCTTTGATTTACCCGATGCGATCACCGCCTTTGTCGATTATGCCCACACGCATGACGCTTTGAGCAATGTATTAAGCAGCCTCAAAGCGTTGGATTTCAAGCGCATCATCACGGTGTTCGGAGCCGGCGGCGACCGCGACAAAAGCAAGCGCCCGCTGATGGGCAAAGCTGCCGCCGACCAGTCGGATGTAATCATTCTGACCAGCGACAATCCGCGCAGCGAAGACCCCATGCAAATCATTGACGAAATACGCTCCGGGATTCCGGAAAATTTTCCGCAGCTGGTTATTGAACCTGACCGGCACCAGGCCATAACTCTGGCAATAAAAATGGCCGCGGCCGGAGATGCGTTGCTCATCGCCGGCAAGGGCCACGAAAATTATCAGATTATCAACGGCACAACTCACCACTTTGATGACCGGGAAGTTTTGCGCGAATTTCAGCTTTGAGCATCTGGTTTTTTCCGGTCGCCGGCAATAACCAGCAGCACCGCCGCAAAAATCAGCACTATTCCCATCGAACTGAAAAGAGTCAACCGTTCGCCGTACATGATGATCCCGATCAGCAAACCGGTCAGCGGTTCCAGCACCCCCAGGATCGCCGTCGGGGTGGCACCGACTTTATCAATAGCTACGGCCATAAGTGCCAGCGCGATAATAGTGGGGAAAAATGCCACTCCGGCCAGCAGCAGCCATGCATTCAACTCCTGCGGCAGCTTCAGATCCATTCCGCCATGCAGAAAGATCAGAAAAAACGGCGCTCCCAACAGCACGGTGTAAAAGGTGAGTTTTTCGCTGGGCAAATTGCTCATAGCGCTTTTGCGTACTGCTACAATGTAGAGTGCGTAAGACACCGCCGAACCGATCGCCAGCACGATACCCTGCCAGGTTATATGTACTTCGGAGTTGTTATTGCCCTTGCCCAGCAAAGTAACACAGATCAGCCCGCCCAGCGCCAGAACAATACTGGCAACGATGCTCCACGAGAGTTTTTCGCGGTAGACCGTACTCATCACCACCGCCACGATCACGGGGTATAAAAACAGCAGCGTCATTGCCAAGCCCACATCCATATAATTGAATGCGCTGTACAGGCAAAGCGATGATGCAACCATCAAAGCTCCGCCCAGCACCGAGGCAAAAAATTCTCTGACGTTCAACGCAAAACTGATGCGTTTGACTACCAACAGCGGCACAAGCATCACAGCGGCCAGTGCAAAGCGGTAAAACAATACCATTGCCGGGGTAAGACCGAACTCATAAAGCGGCCGGGCAAACAGCGGATTAAGTCCATAAGCCGCTGCTGCCACTGCTCCACTGATCAGCCCCCAGGTACGAGCTGAAGATTTCATATTATCAGATATTCAAAAGCCGTTTGATATTGCCGCGGGCAATTTTTTCAAATACATCTTCAGAAATACGGCCCGATTTTTTGAGGTCGATCAAAAATCCGGCCAACGGCAAATTCTGCTTGGCGTAGCATATATCGGTACCAAAGCAGAGCCGATCCTGAAACTCGTTAAGGAAATGCACTGCGTAATCAACATCGCGCGCCAGAGCATTGTAGCCGCTGCCGGCGGAGAGGTCGCCCCACAAATTCTGGTAACGGCGGAAAAGTTTCGGCACCGCGCCTTCTTCCTTGATCGGATAGTTGGGGTAACGACCGCGGTCGTAAACTGTTTCCAACACGCCGATTTCGCTCCAGAATGCCGGACCGTGGCCCAGCAGAATGAGTTTGGGGAACATGTTCAAAACCATTTCCAACTGCGGCAGACCGGGGTCATCTACCAGTCCGTAATGGTAATTTACATAAACCGTATCGTCAAAGATCACCGGCAGACCGGCGGCTTCGAACTGGCGGAACATATTCAGCACCCGCGGATCAAGGAAACGCAAATTGGGCATGAATTCGCCCACCCCCAAACAGCCGCGTTCTTTGAACCAGTCGATCCACGGCGAAAAGTCGGTAAATTCAGAATTTTTGATCCCGCGCGGGTCAATGTTGAAAAACGGTATAAAGCGGTCAGGATAGCGTTTGCAGATTTCCATGACTTCGGCATTGGACTGCGGGATGTAGGTTTCCGGCCCGATCAGCGGCAGCAGAATACCTTTTTCGATCCCCAACTCATCATAGCGTTGGATAACTTCTTCGGCGGTTGCAAACTGCGTGTAACCATCCTGCGGCGGATAGTCATACAAATATGCGTGCGCATGTACGTCAATAAACATAATTTGCTCCTTTATTGAGTTTTTTTATATTTGCGGCAGCAGCAGGTAAATTGCTGTACCGACATCAACTTTACTGCTTACACCAATTGCACCATGGTGGCTTTGGATCGTTCCGTAAGCCATGGCCATACCCATGCCGGTACCCTTCCCCACCGGTTTGGTCGTAAAAAACGGTTCATAGATCCGCTTGAGTGTTTTCTCATCCATACCGCAGCCATTGTCGCGGATGGTCAACAGAACCCAACCATTGGCTTGTTCTCTATTTTCCGGCACGGTCAGACAATCCGGCAGAGCTTGTAAATCAGCTTCATGCAATTCAATATCCAGCCGCCGTTCCCGGTCATTTACACTGCGCAGAGCGTCGCGCGCATTGATCATCAAATTCAAAAAAACCTGCTGCAGCTGGATCTGGTCACCACGAACCAGCAAGGGTTTATCTGCGGTCTTGACCGAAAACTCTATGTCTTTGCTGCCGGGCAGAAACAGTTCGGCAGTACGCTGTATCAATACCCGCAGATCAAAGTCGCTTTCACGGTATTT
>SUWA01000016.1 GCA_015061695.1 Lentisphaerota bacterium | reverse complement strand
GCGGATAGCGAAGCGGAGACCCTTTTCCATAGCGATCGGGGCGATCAGTTCAACGCTGATCGAAACGTTGTCGCCAGGCATGACCATTTCGGTGCCTTCCGGCAGAGTGATCGAACCGGTCACGTCAGTGGTACGGAAGTAGAACTGAGGACGATAGTTGTTGAAGAACGGGGTGTGACGGCCACCTTCTTCCTTGGTCAACACATAGATCTCACCGGAGAACTTGGTGTGAGGAGTGATGGTGCCGGGCTTGGCCAGAACCTGACCGCGCTTGACATCTTCCTTCTTGGTACCACGGAGCAAGCAACCAACGTTGTCACCGGCTTCGCCCTGATCCAGAAGCTTGCGGAACATTTCAACACCGGTAACGGTGGTTTTGGTGGTATCATGGATACCGACAATTTCAACTTCGTCGTTAACTTTGATCACACCGCGTTCGATACGGCCGGTAACCACAGTACCGCGACCTTCAATGCTGAACACGTCTTCGATCGGCATCAGGAAGTCCTGATCAACCGAACGGGCCGGCTGCGGAATGTAAGAGTCAACAGCTTCCATCAGCTTGAGGATCGGCTCGGCAGCCGGAGAATCGGGATCGCCTTCAGCTTCCACAGCCTTCAGAGCAGAACCGCGGATGATCGGAATATCATCGCCGGGGAAGTCATAGCTGCTGAGCAGTTCGCGAACTTCCATTTCCACGAGTTCGAGCAGTTCCGGGTCATCGAGCTGGTCGCACTTGTTCAGGAAGACCACCAGAGCGGGCACACCCACCTGACGGGCCAGCAGAACGTGTTCGCGAGTCTGGGCCATCGGGCCGTCGGTCGCAGCGATAACCAGAATACCACCGTCCATCTGGGCGGCACCGGTGATCATGTTCTTAACATAGTCAGCGTGGCCGGGGCAGTCAACGTGAGCATAGTGACGGTTGGCAGTTTCGTATTCCACGTGAGAAGTGTTGATGGTGATACCACGTTCGCGTTCTTCGGGAGCATTGTCGATATCGGCATAGTTCATGATAGCGCCGGTACCGAATTTGCGATTCAGAACCATGGTGATCGCCGCGGTAAGAGTGGTCTTGCCATGGTCAACGTGACCAATGGTACCGATGTTACAATGCGGCTTCGTTCTTTCAAATTTTTCTTTAGCCATTTTTTCCTCCGGATTTGCCGTTAGAGTTTATAACTTCGTATTAATTGACTGATTCAAGTCTTATTTCAAAAAATGGAGCCTACAATCGGACTTGAACCGATGACCTCGTCCTTACCAAGGACGTGCTCTACCGACTGAGCTATGTAGGCCCGACAATCGTCATTCAAACAGCGGATTCGCTGCGTTGTCAGAACATAATATAGACTTTCACATCCCATTTGTCAAATCCGGGACGAGAAAAAACTCGATTTTTTGGTACTCGAGGGGGGACTTGAACCCCCAAGGATTGCTCCATACGGACCTCAACCGTACGCGTCTGCCAGTTCCGCCACCCGAGCACTATTGGGCTGTTTTCAAACCGCTGTGGTTTGGAAACGTGCACTTAATTTAACACACTTCGTTTAAAAAGCAAGTTTATTTTGATTTTTTTTGCACTTTTTTCAGGATTTTGCCTTTTATCGCCTCCGGGACGATGCTCTTTTGGCTTTTTTTTGTTTTTCCGGCTTGACAGATCGCGGTTTTAGCGCTTTATTTATATATTAATGTATTTTTGCATTTGAAAAAACAACAAAAAGGGAGCGGATCTGTTTTTTTGACCGCCCCGGAATATGAAAGGTTTTGAATCATGTATCTTGGCAGAATCGTAGCTATCGGACTCACGCCGGAAGGCAATGCCGCGGCAATGTATCGGGTTTCCAGCCGCAGTTTCCCCAACCGCGAAGCCATCAAAACGGCTGCCGGCATTGCCATTGTCCCCAAAGCCGGGCACGAAAACGACTTGCGCAAAAACCCCTACATTGCCTACAACTGTCTGCGGACAGCCGGCAAGTATGTCTTGACCAGCAACGGCTCGCAGACTGACCCGATCATCGAAAAGATCGCCATGGGTATGCCGGTGCGTGATGCCTTTGCGCTGGGGCTGCTGGCTATGGATTACGAAAAGGATTCACTGGATACCCCCCGCATCGTAGCCTGTATCGGCAACGGAGATACCGCCGGTTATCTGGGGATCGTGCGTAAAAATGCAGTGCTGGTGCGCGAATTTGAACTGCAGCCGGGCCAGCTTTTCTACATTTCGACCTACGAATGCAACTTCCCCTGTGATTGCTTTACGGATGTCAAGTTTGATGCTGTCGATGCCGCTTCGGCCTGTAAGTACGTTATCAATGGCGGTGTCTTTGAGGACTTCACCAATCCGGTAACTGCCGCCTGTGCCGTCTGGAAAAACGGCGAACTGGATATTGCCACACTGGATGCCTGATCCGGAGAAGTTTGATCAATGCAATCTGCCGAAGCAATATTATCCGGCCTCAATCCGGAACAGCGCCGTGCCGCCAGTACCATAGAAGGCCCGGTGCTGGTACTGGCCGGTGCCGGAACCGGTAAAACCCGGGTGATCACTTACCGCATTGCCTACATGCTGGCCACCGGAATCGCGCCGGAACACATTCTGGGCATGACTTTTACCAACAAAGCTGCTACCGAAATGAAAGAGCGTCTGGCGGATTTGTGCGGTAAAGAGGCGGCATCAAAAGTCACCCTGGGGACATTTCACGCTTTTGCCGGCCGGCTGCTGCGCAAAGAGATCGGCGTATTCGGGTATCTGCCCAATTTCACCATTGCCGATGACAGTGACCAGAAGTCATTGATCAAACAGGCGGCAGCTGCCTGCGGGATCGCGCGTGATGACGCTAATATTCCGCAGGCCGCCAACTATATATCACGCTGCAAAAACGCGATGTTGTCGCCGGAAGAAGCCATGCAGTCAGCTGCGCCGGGCGACGAGATCTACGCTCAAATCTACAGCAAATACCAAAACCAGCTGCTGTTGCAGAATATGCTGGATTTTGATGATCTGCTGTTCTTCACCCACCGGCTGCTGCGCGATCACCTGGATGTGCGCGAACGCTGTCAAGAACGTTACCGGTATCTGCTGGTCGATGAGTATCAGGATACCAACCTCGTGCAGTTTGAAATGGTCAAACTGCTGGCCGGCGAACGGCAGAATCTCTGTGTTGTCGGCGACGACGACCAGAGCATCTACGGCTGGCGCGGGGCAGATGCGGAAAACATCCTTAAATTCACCGATTACTTTCCGCGCGCCCGCCAGCAGGAGATCAAGCTGGAACAGAACTACCGTTCCACCAACAATATTCTGAAAGCGGCCAATGCGGCCATTGCCGGCGGTTATGCCCGCAAAGAAAAAAATCTCTGGAGTGCATTCGGCGACGGCGAACTCATTAAGATCGCGGCGTGCGAAAGCGCCGAGTCCGAAGCCGGATTTATTGCCGATTATATTGCGCAGTTTTTTGATGAACACCGCGGCGAGTACAAATACTCTGACTGCGCCATACTTTATCGCTCCAACTATCTGTCGCGTCAGTTGGAACAGACTTTGCGCAGCCGCGGCATACCTTATCAGCTGGTAGGCGGTCAGGAGTTTTTTCAGCGCAGTGAAGTCAAAGATGCGGTCAGCTATCTGAAACTTATTGCCAACCCGCGCGAAGATCAGAGCCTGCTGCGGATACTGGGCAACCCGCCCCGCGGACTGGGCAACAAGGCGGTGGAAAAGCTCAAAGAACTGCGTCAGAACGGAGCTAAAAGTATGCTGGAAGCGCTGGGCTGTGATGAATTTCTTGCCAGCTGTACGGCTAAAGCGCGCACTGCGGCGATGGCCTTGAGAGAAACCATAAAAAAATACCGCGGTCTTTTCACCGTGCCGGGCGAGTTGGCCGCCAAAACCAAGGCGTATTTGTATGAAACCGGCTTTCTGGATGGCTTGCAGAAAGTTTACAAAGATATTGAAGATGCCACCAAACGGCGCGAAAACGTGGATGAATTCATCAACTCCATTGCCCAGTACGAAGCCAAGCAGAGCGAAGACTCCACCTTGCAGGACTTCCTTGAAAAGTTTGCGCTGCTGGAAGAAAATGACCGTACTGCCGATGAATCCGATCAGGGCGATGGCGTGATATTGACGACCATCCATGCCTCCAAGGGGTTGGAGTTCCCGCTGGTTTTTCTGGTTGCTATGGAGCGGAAGATCTTTCCCAACGAGCGGGCGATGGAAGAAGACTCGCTGGATGAGGAACTGCGGCTCTTTTATGTGGCGCTGACCCGGGCCAAGCGGCATTTGGTGCTGACTCACGCCCGCGAGCGCTTCCGCTACGGCAAAGTCGAACGCTCGGTGCCGTCGGATTTCCTCTACCGGCTGCCGGAAGATTTGACCGATGCCGGTGATGATTACGAATTTATCAAGCAAATGTCGGTAAACGATATCAACGCAGAGTTTGCCAAGATATTTGAATTGCTGAAATGAAATCTATACCTAATATAAGGATCAGTGAAAAATGAAACTTACAGATGATGTGGCCAGAGCCTTGCAGAATTGCGTGGACGGGTTGGGCTCCATTGCCGAAATGTCCCGCCGAACCGGAGTGCGTATTGAACTTATCAGCCGTTACCTTGACCGGCAGTGCCGGTCGATCAACCAGGATACCTGGGGGCAGCTTTATCCGCTGCTCAAACCCTATTTGAACGGCCAGTCCGTTAACGGCAATCAACCTAAAATCATTGGCCGGCCGGCCCGGATTCATCACGATCTGGTAAGCCTGACCAGCGATGAAAAGATCCTGCTGGATGCCTTCTGCGCCCTCTCTTCGGAACAGCAGAAACGTTTTCTGGCCGAAATCCTGGAACGGGCAGAATCAGAAGTAGCCGCCCAGCGCAGCAAAATGTAACCGGAGCAGTAAAAGATGCCGACCCCAACCCTCAAACTATTTATATTGGGCCTGTTGTGTATCGGAAGTGTTTTGATTACTCCGCAGCTTGCCGGGGCCGAACAGAAGATCGCCACAGTGAATCTGGCCGAAGTATTCAAAAACTATTACCGTACCAAGATCATCGAACAGAATTTTGCAGAACAGGGCAAGGTCTACCGCAATTACATTTCCCGGCAGGCCGAAATTCTGAAAAAGGATGAAGCTCTTTACAATCAAAAACTGGCCGCATCGCAAAATATAGCGTTGCAGGAACAGGAAAAACAAAAACAGCGCGCAGAAGTCGAAAAACTCGCCCGTGATTTGCGTATGCGCCGGGCCGAACTCGAACAGTATGTGGCCGAACGCTCCAAAGCGCTGCAGGAAAGCGCCGCCAAAGAACGGCAGAAAGTTCTGGAAGAGATCCGCGCCGAGATCCGCCGCCGGGCCGCCATCGAAGGCTATACACTGGTACTGGATTCGTCCGGCATGAGCATCAACGAAACCAGCCTGGTGCTTTACAGTGTTGATGCTATAGATATAACGGAAAAAGTTCTGACCGAACTCAACCGGGGTGCGAGCGCGCAAAGCAGTCAAACGCAGAAACAATAAAATAGTGTCAGGAGAGTAGAAAAATGAAAACTATCACCGCAGCGGCAATTGCCGAAATGGTCAACGGAGTAATCTTGGGCGATGCGAACACGACTTGCACCGGAGTTTCCGGCGTAAAAGATGCCGCCGCTGAACATGTTTCGTTTGTCGGCAGCAAAAAATATCAGCATCAGCTGGAAAGCACCCGGGCCGGGATCATTCTGATCAACAAAGATCTGGAAAAAGCCCCGCTTAACGGCCGAACTTTTATTGTTTGCGAAAATGTCGATTGGGCTTTTGCGCGGGTTTTGGAATTTTTTGCGCCGGAACCGATCGTTTACGCCCCCGGCATCCATCCTGCTGCCGTAGTCGATCCCAGCGCCAAGATCGGCCTGAATGTACATATCGGCGCCTGTGCGGTGATCGACCGCGAGGCTGAAATCGGCGACAACACGGTCATTCTGCCGGGTGCATACATCGGCGTGGCGGCCAAAGTCGGCCGTAATTGCTATATTGCCCCCAATGCAGTAGTCATGTTCCGCTGTACACTGGGGGACAAAGTGATCGTCCACCCCGGCGTAGTCATCGGTGGCGACGGATTCGGTTTTGTGCCGGGGCCGCAGGGGCTGGTCAAAGTTCCCCAGACCGGGATCGTGGAAATCGGCAACGATGTGGAAATCGGCGCCAACACCACCATCGACCGCGCCCGCTTCGGCAAGACCCGCATCAAAGACAATGTCAAGATCGACAATCAGGTAATGATCGC
The DNA here is from genome assembly GCA_015061695.1 of Lentisphaerota bacterium. GTDB lineage: Bacteria > Verrucomicrobiota > Lentisphaeria > Victivallales > Victivallaceae > SIG78. Next base: position 34,006 of record SUWA01000016.1, on the reverse strand, counting down.
TCACAACGTGGAAATCGGCGAAAGCAGTATTCTGGTGGCCCAGTGCGGTATCGCCGGTTCGGCTGAAATCGGCCGCGGCGTGATCCTGGCGGCCAAAGCCGGGATCAACGGCCACATCACCATCGGCGACGGGGTTCAGGTTGCCGGAACTTCTTCGGTGGTCAAGAGTCTGCCCGCCGGCGCGATCGCAGTGGGTACTCCGGCCGAAACCCAGCGGGAATTTCTGACCCGTTTGAATCTGCCGAAAAAGATGGAAAAACTGCAAGCCAAACTGGAAGCGCTGACTGCTGAATTGGAAAAACTCAAAGCTGAACAGCAGTAATCGCCATGTTTAACTGTTTCCGGAAACATCTTGCCGCGGCACTGCTGCTGACCTGGTGGAGTTTTTCCGGCCACGCTGCTGCCGCTGCGGAGTCCAAACTGCCCCGGCAGCAGCTTTTGGAACGCGCCCGTCAGGGGGATGCCGCCGCCCAGCTGGAAATCGGCTATTTATCTTACCGGCAGAATAACCCGGTGCGGGCCGCGTATTGGTTCAATGCGGCGGCCCTGCAGGGGTTGCCCGAAGCCCAATACAATCTCGGGTGCTGTTTCATGGAAGGGTTCGGAGTGGAAAAAAACCTCCACCGGGCAATGGAGTGTTTCCAACAGGCGGCGGCCTCCGGCAAGTTGCCGCATGCAGAATTGATGCTTTGCCAACTCTATTTAAACGGTATAGCTGCCGTGCCGGATGCCCAACCGCCCCGACCGGCGATCGCCCCGGACGAAAAAGCGGCATTTGCCATATTGGAAAAACTCTCAAACAGCGGGAACAACACGGCTAAAATCATATACGCCGGGTATCTGATAAAAAAATACCGCAACCAACAGCCCGGCAAGATCATACAACTGCTGGAACAAGCCGCATTGCATGACACGAACGGGCAGATCATGCTGGCAGATTTTCTGTTGAGCAGAACCGATGAACTGCGCGACGAAAAAAGAGCGCGCGCATTACTGGAATCAGCCGCCGCGACAAATCACGAAGCCATGGGCAAACTGGCATTTGCGGTGGAAAACGGTTTTGGCGCCCCGCCAGATCCGGCCGCCGCATTCAAACTCTATCAGCGCAGTATTCAAACGACCTTTTCGCCATTGGCGGCGGTGCGGCTGGCCAATTATTATTACTCCGGCAGTTACGGTGTCGAACAGAACATACCCTACGCGGTGGAACTTTATACGCGTGCTGCCGCCGCCGGAGTGCCGGAAGCTCTTTACCGGCTCGGCGTATGCTTCAGCAGCGGAGTGGGTGTACAGCAGGATCACTTAAAAGCGTTTGACCTCTTTTTTCAGGCGGCAAAAATGGATTATCCGCAAGCTCAATACGAGCTGGGACGAGCCTTTGAAAGCGGTCGGGGCACGCCGGAAAATCAGGCGGCGGCCTTCTATTGGTACAATCAGGCGGCAGTACGTTACGAGCCGCGGGCGCTGCTGGAAACGGGGCGGCGCTACCTGGAGGGCAAAGGCACCGAAGCCGATCCGGCCAAGGCAGTAATTTTTCTGGAACAGGCCTTGGCCAACGGCATGAACGAAGCCGGTAAGCTGCTGCCGGCCGCGCGTAAAAGAGCTGCCGCAGCCGAAGTCAGAGCAAACCCATTACCGGAGTTCGGCTTAAAACCGGCCAAACTTCAATGATTTGCGCGCCCTGCCCGCCAACGGCGGCGCACCACTAAAATAAAAAACGGAACTGCGGCCAAAACAGCATAACAGTTCCGTTTTTTGTTTGTTTACCCAACGAACTTATCAGGCAAGCGCAAGCTCGATGGCATATTTGCTTTTGACTTCGTCATCATTGCCGATGACCGCCACCTGATAAAGTCCGGCACTCAAAGTATCGACCGAAGTCAAGGCGTCATTGAGCGCAAACTCGTTGCCCGCAGCATCAAACAACGCGACTTTTACCGAAGCAACATCGTCCAAGGTCAAATCAATATCGACCTTGCCGGAAGCACTCAACTCGAACTCAAACGTATCAACGGCATCGTCCAACACTTCCTCAAACGCCAGCGGAGCAGCGGCATCCAACACCGGCATAACACTTGCCGGAGCGGCAGTTACGTTGACTGTCTTGGTATAGCCATTGTTGTCTTCGTTGGTTTCAGGCACAATGCCGTAACCATCGGCCACAATACGGATGCGGCGCGAACCGGATTTAAGCACATTGCCATTGATAGTGTAAACACCCTTGAGCGTGCTGTTGGCCTCGATCGCCCCCACACTGGTTTCACCGATCTGCACGCCATCGCAGTAAATGTAGAGTTTGGTCGAACCGACCGCCGCCGTTCCGCTGTTGCGTACCGTGTAATTGAGCGTAAGCGCCTGATTGGCTGCCACGGTTGCCGGAGCAGAAAATGCGGCAATGGTCAGGTCGGAATCCTGCGCCTGGCTGATAGTAATGGTGCGGGTGTAGCCGTTGTTGTTTTCGTTGCTTTCGGTCACGGTGTTCGCACCGTCAGCTACCAATCGGATCTTGTGCGCCCCAATCGGCAAAGCTCCGGCGGCAATGGTGTAAGAACCGCGGAAAAGTCCGCCGTTGCCGTCGATGGCGCCCACATTGACTTCGGCGATTTTAGCGCCGTCGCAAGTAATAAAGAGTTTGCTCTTGTCGCAAGCATCTTTGCCGTTGTTGCGGACAGTAAAGTTGATCAGAAACACCTGACTGTCCACAATCGTTGCCGAAGCACCGAACCCGATGACTTCCAAGTCATTATCAATGGCTTCATTAACAGTGATGTTACGCGAATAACCGTTGTTGGCTTCGTCGGTTTCCGGTACAACACTGCTGCCGTCAGCCACCAGCCGGATCTTATGAGTTCCGGCAGTAAGCGTTCCACCTTTAATAACGTAAGTACCGCTGTAAGAACCGCCGGCGGCGATCGCGCCCACCGCCGCTTCGCCGATTTTCACACCATCACAAGTAATATAAAGTTTACTGGCGACCGACGTATCAGTTCCAGTATTCATTACGCCGAATGTGATCAGATAATCCTGATTGGCCGCAAATGAAGGCGTACTCTTGAATACATTGACCGAAAGGTCGTTGTCAATGGCTTCGGTAACGGTGATCGCACGGCTGTAACCGTTGTTCGCTTCGTTAGTTTCAGCAAGCGTATTGGCTCCGTCCGCCACCAGCCGGATACGGTGCGACCCCGCCGCCAGCGTATTGCCTTTAACAGTGTAAGTACCACTGAAAGTACCGCCGGCGGCGATCGCGCCCACCGCAGCTTCGCCGATTTTCACGCCATCACAAGTTATAAAGAGTTTGCTGGCGGCGGCCGTATCACTTCCGCTGTTCTTTACCGTAAAGGTTATGACATAATCCTGATTGGCCGCAAAGCTTGCCGCACTCTTGAAAGTAGTTACCGACAAATCAGAATATACCGCCTCAGTCACAGTAATTGCGCGCGAATAACCATTATTGCTCTCATTGGATTCAACAACCGTATTCGCCCCATCGGCAACCAACCGGATGCGGTGCGAACCAGCCGCAACCGTGCCGCTATTGATGGTGTAAGTACCGGTAAAAGTACCACCGGCGGCGATCGAACCGACTTCAAATTCGCCAATTTTGACATCGTCGCAAGTAATGAAGAGTCTGCTGGCATCAGCCGCCTTATCGCCGGAATTCTTCACAGTAAAGCTAATAGTATAATCTAAATTAGCTGCAAACGAAGCCGCACTCTTGAAAGTCGTTACCGATAAATCAGCTTTGGTTTTATCAATATTGTTGACCACATATTCCGTAACCGCAGAAATATTGCCCACTGCATCGGTGCTGCGGAAGTAAACCGAACCATTCTGCGCAAAAGTTATGCTTCCATTGTAACCGAACCAAATTCTGCCATCCAGCGAGTACTCGTTAAGCACCGAATCACTGGCAAACGAAGCGCTGACGGTTACATCCTTATCGGTAATATAAGTAATATCTGCCGATGCAACCGGTTTGTTGGGCGCAATTTTATCTATGTTATTAACTTCATAGCTGACAATATCGGAAATATTACCCGCTGCATCAATTCCACGGAAATATACCGTGCTATTTTGCTCAACAATAACTCCGGAAGCATAACTCCGCCAGACCTTGTTATCAAAACTGTATTCTTTTTTTGCCGTATCATTACTGAACGTTGCCGTAACAGTTACATTTTTGTTGGTAAGCGTGGTAATATCAGCGTAAGCTGTCGGCATATCGGGAGCAACTCTATCAATATTGCTGACCACATATTCGACTATAGAGGAAACATTTCCAGCCGCATCTGTACTGCGGAAGTATACCGAGCCGTTATCTGTAAAAGTTATTCCTTGGGTATAACGCTGCCACCCCTTGCCATCCAGCGAATACTCATTAAGTACCGAATCCGCCGCAAAAGTGGCACTGACCGTTACATTTTTGTTGGTCAAAGCAGTAATATCAGCACTGACCGCCGGATTGTCGGGCGCAATTTTATCAATATTGCTGACAACATATTCTGTAACAGTGGAGTAATTTCCGGCAGCATCCTGTCCGCGGAAATATACAGCCCCATTTTGTTCAAAAACAATTCCAATTGTATAACTCTTCCATGTACGACCATCCAGCGAATACTCATTAAGTACCGAATCCGTCGCAAAAGTGGCGCTGACCGTTACATTGCCATCAGTTACAACAGTTACATCCGCATCAGCAACCGGTTTGACTGGTGCGACCTTGTCAATATTATCTACATCATAACTGACAACTTCGGAGATATTACCCGCAGCATCGATTCCACGGAAATAAACCGTACCGTTCTGCTCAAAAACAACTCCGGAAGCATAATTCCGCCAGACCTTGTTATCAAAACTGTATTCTTTTTTTACCGTATCATTGCTGAACGTTGCCGTAACGGTTACATTTTTGTTGGTAAGCGTGGTAATATCAGCGTAAACTGTCGGCATATCGGGAGCAACTCTATCAATATTGCTGACCACATATTCGACTATAGAGGAAACATTTCCAGCCGCATCTGTACTGCGGAAATAAACCGAGCCGTTAGCATTAAAAGTTACTCCACCAGTATATTTCTGCCAACTCTTACCATCCAAAGAATACTCATTGAGCACTGAATCTGTAGCAAAAGTTGCGCTGACAATTACATCTTGTTGTGTGGGCTTTGTAATATTGGCAGAGGCAACCGGTTTAACCGGAGCGATCCTGTCTATATTGCTGACAACATACTTTGTAATTTCAGAAATATTTCCTACCGCATCAGTACTGCGGAAATAAACCATACCGTTAGTATTAAAAGCTATACCGCCTGTATAACTCTGCCAACTCTTACCATCCAAAGAATACTCATTGAGCACTGAATCTGTAGCAAAAGTTGCGCTGACAATTACATCTTGTCGTGTGGGCTTTGTAATATTGGCAGAGGCAACCGGTTTAACCGGAGCAGTTGTATCAATAGAGAGTGTTTCAACATTGCTCCATTCGCCTTTATTACCGGTATAGTCTTCTGCCTGAATACGGATAAAATAGTTACCATCGGCATAAGAAGCAAAAGAATAAGAATTTGTTGTTGCAGTGTAAGTCCCGATCACTGAATTGAAGTTGGCATCGGCAGCAACCTGAATATTATACTTCTTTACGCCATTGCCGCCGAAATTATCATGAGTTTCATCCCATTCTGCAGTTGTTCCCTCCATAGCAAACCCGGTAACCTGATCGGGCACAATCGTATCAGTCAAAAACCTTTGCGCCCAACCATCTTCATCTTGCGCCTGGAATTGCAGATAGTAGCCTTTTTCCACATTGAGCGTAAATGCCTTGGTCTGGTTGTAAAGTTCAACCGCAAATTCAAAAGTTTCAAAGGTGTGATCTTGGGATACAAGGATTCGCACTTTGTTTAATCCGGCAATATCGCTCCAATCCAGTGTTGCAGTGACCATTTCAGCATTTTCGTTGGCGTATACAGTCAGGGAGTTTTCCGCAAGCGAAGCACCGTTATAAACGATCAAATGAGTTTCGCCAGTGGCATCCAGCTTGAAACTGCCGCTGAAATCCAGATGTTTGCTGTTATATATATAGTTGCGTCCGCCGCCCAGGGCAACTACGCCAGCGATGGAAGAATCCCCGGTTAAAGTAATTGAATCCGCGTCGTTACCCGCAGTAATTCCGTTGGCAAAAGCGGCATTGGTGGCGGTAATTTTATTGACGCCGCCACCTAAATTCAACGATCCGGCAAAAGTTGCAGTCGATAGAGTAAAAGTATCGTTGCCGTCGCTTACATCAACAGCACCGTTAAATACTGCATTGCCACCAATGGTTATTGTATCATTGCCGATACCAGTGGAAACTTCGGCAAATTCAGCCGCTCCGGTGGCCGTGATGGTATTATTGCCGTTACCCAGATTCAGAGCTTGTTCAAAACTTACTTGCGAGAATGACAATACCTCATCTCCGCTGCCCGCCGTAAAAGTACCGGAAAAAGTGGCAGCCGCACCGGCAGCAGCAATGACAGTGTTGACTCCATTCCCCAGATTGATGGTGCCACTGAGTTTCGAAGATTTGGTAATGGTGAGTTTATCTGCCGCGTTGCCGCCAACGATATTGCTGGCTAAATTTACATCATCCAAAGTAATATTAAAGGCTGCGCCAGCGGTACGGGTGGTAATTTCGGAACTTACTTTACCGCCACCCTTGAGCGTCAGAGTGCTGACCAGCAGTTTGCCGTTGGAAAGGTGATATCCACCGGTATTGATCGTATCGCTACCGCCGCCGAGATTGATGGTGCCGATCTTTTTATCCATCCCCATGGTGATGGTATCATTCAAAGCACTCAAATGCAGTTCTGTTCCAACCCCAACAGTCCAATTATCAAGTGTAATATTGCGGGCAATGCGTTCCAACTTGAGAATACCAGCCGCCAGATTCCATTTCCCAGCAAAATTACTGATATCGGAGTTGATTGTCCAAGTTCCGCCGCCATGTTTGACAATGTTACTGGTGTTTGTGCCGGCAATAGAGTCTTTGTTGGTATTATTGCCAACGCTTAAAGAGCCTTGCACATCAAAAGTAGCAGTGCTGGAATCCAAATAAATGAAACCGCCCTTCTGTGCATTATTGCCGATATTGGCAATGGTTTTGTTTGGGCTGATCAAATAATTCATGGTTGAATTTTTTAAGGCAATAGCTCCGCCATAACCAGAAGTATAAGCAGAGCCCTTCGCATAAGCTGAAGTATTGACATAATTCCCAGTAAAAACTGTATCTTTAATATCTAGAATGGAATTTTCTGCTGCAATAGCTCCACCGCAAGCTTTTGCATCAGCAGTCGCGCCGGTAGAGGTATAAGCACAGGCATAAACATAATTATTAAAAAAACTCACATCTAAAAAAACTGAACTGCCACTGCCTAAAAAAATCGCTCCACCGCAAGCTTCAGCATGTGGCAATGCCGAAGATGCTGAATAATCGCTATTGCGGGCATTAGCAACAGCAGATGCATAATTGTTACTGAAAGAAATATTTGTCAGGTGGGCCTCTCCGCTTGCTTGAGCATATGCACCTCCGTAAGCAGATGCATACGCATGGGCATACGCTTCCGCGTAATAATCCTCTGCATAACCAGTTGAACTGGCAAAAACGGAATTATCAAAAAAATCAATATCTTTTAAGGTTGCTTTCCCATTGATTTTAGCAATCGCCCCACCATGAGCGTTCGCATTTGCAGTACCTTGACAGATGTGATAATTGTAAATATAGTAATCAGTAACACGCAATGGATTGTTATATGATGATGTGTAGTTTGATGTATAGTAGATAAACGACGATGTAGCAGATGCAGTTGCAGAAACTTTATTTGCAGAAAAAGAGGCATTGGTCAAATTTATGTTTCCACCTGTTTGAGTAATTGCCCCACCACTGGCATATCCGTAAAGCAATTCGTACTTGTAATATTTAGAAGTTCTGTAAATACTAATAAAAGAACCATCATAATTACTTGAAGAATGACTTGTTGTATAATTAGACGCAGATGCTGTTGATCCCATAGCAGGAACAACCATGTGATTTTTATAGAATGAAGCTTCTGTTAATTCAATATGGCTTTGCTGGGCTAAAATAGCATGATTGTTATTACTGATAAATGATACATCTGCTCCTGTCAGTTGTGCTCCCTGAACATCAATCCCGGTGGCGAGATCGGCAAACCCTACATTAGTCAAATCAACGGAACCGCCTTTGGCGTAAATACCGTATTTTCCATTGGCAATATTACTGTCTTTAATCACCCAAACTGTATTAGTCCCCTTAAAGGCATAGACGTTAGTAGCGCATGACACAACAATATCATGTAAAGTAACTTGTGAATCAGTCGCCTGAAAAGCTGCAGATGACCATACGCCGTCGAACTCCAAAGTACCGTTGGAACTTTGAGTAAATTTGGTATTATTAAGCACAAACCCGACGTTAGTTTTGACATTATTTCCGGTAATAAGGGTTGTTTCTTTGGCGTTGACCGTGATCCGGCGGTAGGCATCAGTGCTGGTCAGATTGCCGCTCAGGGTGATAATTGATTTATCGCCCGATAGTTCAAGGTCACGTCCCAATATCCCGGCTCCGGCAGTAACAGTTAAATTTTCCAAACCGGTCAATGTTCCAGTAGTATTTAATTTGCCACTATCCAAAACCAAAGTATCAATGCCTTCGCCTAAATCGAGATTGCCGACACCGGATAGAATAGCAGCAATAGTCAGAGTATCATTTCCTGAACCTAACGAAAACTTTTTATTAACATTGACCTGACTTTGACGTTCTCCAGCAATAAGTACTTCATCATCGCCACTCCCCATAAAAGTATTGACATTCAGCGTGGATTTGGATACGGTCAAAGAGTCATTATCAGATCCCATTGAAAACATCAACTCCGCCCCGGAACTGCTGTTATCAGTGATGGTACTGTCTGTCACACTAACACTGTCATTGCCTTTATCGGTAAAAATTTCACCGGCGGGATCATTCAATGTGATTGTCGCTCCGCTGATAGTCAAACTATCATCATAAATCGTAGTTTGATATTTATCCGTAAGAGTCAATGAACCAGTTATTTGCTTGCTTTCGCCAGTAGCCATGATTCGGTTCCCCCAATTTACTTTTTATCTTTAATAACTTTATTGATTACATCTATAACCTGGTCGGCGGTGATCATTGCCGTACATTCGTAACGCCGATCAGTGCCTGCCAAACGGGGACAGTTCCAGAAATCTGCTAAATTGAAGTCTTTGAACTCGTTCCAGCAGCTGTTGCAGGCGTTATAATTGATCACACGGTAGGGATTCTTGAATTCATTCAGAGGATTGGTAAAGCCGGAAATCATCACCACCGGAATTTTACACCCCCATGCCAGCCAGCTCAAACCGCTGGAAAGCCCAATGTAAAAATCTGCATCTTTGAGCAAGTTTATCCGCTCCTGCAGCGGCAAGGCTCCGGTAAAGTCTTCCGCAGCTTCCGGTTTGCGGATAAAAGTCCCCGCTTTGCCGCCGATGCGATCTTTATCTATACACAACACCCGGTAGCCTTTACTTTTCAGGTAATCGACTACACGATCCCAGCCTTCGGGATTGTTCCAATACTTGGCAAGACTGGTGCTTTGAACACCGATACAAACGTACTTTTCTTTGATCTGGCGGGGGGCGGAAAGATCAAAACGCGGCGGGATGTCGCTATCGTCCACGCCCAGAATATACGCCGCCAACCGGTGCAACCCCACATATCGGTGATCTACCGGCTGGTGCGTTACATTGCCCAGTTCGTAAATTCCAATATTATAATTGGCGTAGGAGGGTATTTGGGCGGCTTCTTCTTTGGTAACAAACTTGATCTGCGGATACTGATTTTTGACCAATTCCGCAAACCACCCGGCGACCACGCAATACAGCTGGCAATTCAACTTCTGCTGAAAACGCTCCACATAGCTGAACCAGCCAACGGTGTCGCCCAGGGTATGCACCGGAAAACGTACCACCACGGCTTTGCCGGATGCGTCAAAATCGTGCATGAAAAGCAGTTTATCGTCCACTACTTCCGAAATAACCAACCGGAATTTAATATAATATTTTTTGAAGCTGAAAACTATGCAATCTCCGCCCTCCGGCGTGACCGCATCATAAACACAGGACTTGGTGTCCAAATCCACAAACCGAACCCGGTAAGATTTGGCATTTTTGGGTATATGCAAGCGCAATCCATCGTTAAAATCAAACTTGATCCCATCAATAGCTTCGCAAGTAGGTTCTTTGGGTATGTCGCCAAAAGCAATCGACATACCGGATTTTTCAGGTTTATTTTCTGTATTTTCCATTTGCATAATCCTCAAGTCAAATCAGCTCAACCGGGAACCATGCAAATAAAATCCGGACATAAAAAAACGCCTGTTATTCCTTTTTGCGGAACCCAGCGCGTTTGAGAATGGTCGGAAGAAATACCGAACGTTCTCAAACACAATCTCGAAGGAACCGCCAAGTACCTGCTCTCACTATGTTAAAGGACGTCCGGTAAGATGTGCAAGACACAATCCTACCGGATACATTTCACCTTTAGTGAGAGCAAAAAATCTTTTCTATTTGGCGGTTTTTCGAGATATTTGCTGAAATATAAACGGTTGTTATTCAACTGTTGAACTGTTCGCTTTTTAAGCAAAAACAATCCAACGATGATTAAAGTACCATAAATATTTGATAATGCAAGTTTTAAAGTGGAGAAAAAAGTATTTTTTGCCCGGGCAACTGTATAAACATACAGACCGGCAAACTGTATGCCGCAATTCGCGGACAGTCCGATCGATGGCAGTGAGGTTGCCGCCCGACTCTATCGTAGAGTCCGGATCGTTTATTTAACGGAAGTTGCGCATGGAAAGTGCCAGCGCTCCTTGCGGCAAAGCCAAGGCTCGGCTTACCACCGGGCATTTGATCCGCAAAAGATGCGCGATCGGGCGATCGTAGACATCCAGCGTTTCGTAGTTGCCCTGCCCTTTGGCGATCAGCAGATCCGATTTCCGCATGGCTTCCAGCAATTCCGCATTGGAGCGTTCCAGCGAAACTCCCGGCGTATCGTCATCGGTATCAAAAACCGGATAGTTATCCAACCCGGAGGCCGCCAGTTCGGCCCGCGTAATATCGTTCAGCACAAACTTGCCGCGTACCCCCAGAGTAATCGAACCCGGAAACAGTTCCAGCAGCAGCCGGTCAAATACGGCTTCGCCGCAGTTGTCGAGCATATAAAAAATATTTCCGGCAGCGTAAAAACGTTCTTCAAACTGCCGGATCAATTTTATATCCAACGGCATATCAAAGACTTCCTGCATCTGCAATATGGCTTTTTTCATATCCATCGTGCGGTTGATCCCGCAGTCGATGATATTGCCGCCGATCACCACTTTGACCGTATTGGCAAAAGGGTCATCGGTTCTGGCAATGACCGAACGCATTTCGTCCAACAGCTTCAGCGCCAGTTCGGTAGACTGCTCTTTGGCCGCTTTGAACGGGTCATCCACTCCGGCGGCATCGCGCAGAAAACCGTAGAGTTTACGCGCAAAATCAGTGGGCGTTTCCTGCCAGGATTGACTGCTTGCGATCTTGAGCATCTGCTGACAAAGGCTTTCGTACTGCTCCGGCGGCAGCTGTTTTTCCATGATCTCAACCGCGCTGCCGATCACACAACTTATACATTCGGTGGAAATTTTCATAGTAAAGTTCTCACTTTTTGCCGTGCATTTTCCAATTGCGCTGGCGCGCCGCTTCGTAAAGCAGAATCGTCGTGGCGGTCGCCACGTTCAGCGAGTCGATCTGCCCCAGCATCGGGATCACCACCGGCAGGTCGCACTCTGTCATCCAACGTTCGGTCAGGCCGGTCTGTTCGGTGCCGACAGCAATGGCTACACTGGTGGTCAAGTCCACATCAGTATAAATATTATCAGTGTGCGGCGTGGCCGAAAGGATCTTGATATTGTGTTTGCGCAGCCACGCAAAAGTTTCGTCGGTAGTAGCTTCGGCCAGCGGCACGGCAAAAAGCGCCCCCGTGGAAGCCCGGATAACATTGGGATTGTATATATCGGTGGTTTTGTCGCAAATAATCATGCCATCCACCCCGGCGGCGTCGGCACTGCGGAGCATACTGCCCAGATTGCCGGGTTTTTCCACAGCCTCGGCCACCAGATAGAGGCCGTTTTCCACCACCGGCAGATCATCAAGCGTATGCCGGAGCATCTCGGCCGTGGCGATCAGCCCTTCGGGGCGGTCGCGATAGGCCATTTTTTCGAGCATAAACGGCGGAACCTGATAGATGCGCACGCCGTGATCGGCCAGATTTTTCAGAACCGTAAATTCATTTTCGCCCAAAAACATTTCCGGCGCAAAAAAGCACTCTTTGAGTTTCATGCCGTATTCCTGCGCCCGGGTCAGTTCCCGGTAGCCCTCCAACACGGTCAGGCGGCGTTTTTCGCGGTCGCGCCGGTCGCGCAATTTCATAACTGCCTTGAACGTGGCATTTTGGGTACTGCTCAAAACGGTAAAAGGAAAATCTTTATTCATAAGTGATCCACCCTGTAAAAACTGTTTGTAATATATTACACAGGATAATTTAACTCAAATAATCGCTTTTTGCCACTCCAAACCGTTAAAAAGCCGTAAATATAACTTGCGAAAAGCGTTTTGAAAGGTTATTTTATAGATTATGCAAACACTATTTCTGATTTTCAAGTTTTTTTTGCGCGGCGGTGCCCAGCGCGATATGCTGCAGACCATCCTGGCGTTGCAGAAACGCGGGGTAATTGCTCACATACTTTGCGCTGAAGCGCTTGACCCGGCTCCGGAAGGAGTGGGATTGACCGTGCTGCCGGTCAAGGGCAGCAGCAACCACGCCCGGGCGCTGGCATTTGAACGCAAGGCGCAGGATTTTTTGCGGCAAAATAAATTCGATGCCGTTATCGGGTTCAACCGCATGAGCGGATTGGATTTTTACTTTGCCGCCGACGATTGTCTGCGCTGCCGCTGGCAGAACAAGTTGCTCAACACGCTGCTGCCGCGCCGGAAAATATTTTTGCAGCAGGAAAAATCTGCGCTGCAAACCGATCGTATTTTTACACTGACCAGCCGGCAGGAGCGGGATTATCAGCGTTTTTACGCGGTAAGTGCCGAACGCTTTACGCGGGTTCCGCCGGGGATTGAAAAAAAGTATCAGAAAGCCGACCACTCGGCAGCGTTCCGCGAACAAATCCGACGCCAACTGCAGCTTGAATCAGATGATTTTCTGATCGTTCAGGCCGCGGCCAGTTTCAAAACCAAGGGCGTTGACCGCACGCTGGCGATCATCGACAATCTGCCTGCGGAGCTGAAAAAAAGAATCAAACTGATCGTTCCCGGCGATGACAAACGCCGTCATCGTTTTCAGGCCATTGCCGATATGCGCAATATCCGTGCCGAATTCCCCGGCGGCAGCGATGCACTGGAAGAACTCTTTCCGGCCGCCGACCTTATGGTACATCCGGCCCGGGCCGAATCGGCCGGCAATGTTTTGATCGAAGCGTTGTGCTGCAATTTGCCGGTGCTTACGACCAGGCGCTGCGGTTTTGCTGAATACATCACAGGTTCCGGCGGCGGAGTGGTTCTGCCGGAACCGTTTAATCTGGAACATTGGAGTCTGGCACTGCAAAAGCTGATCAACGAACCGCAGCATTTGCTGCAATGCCGGAAAAATATCCACGGACTGCATAAACAAGATTTCTGGTACTCCCGCGGCGATTGCATTGCCGACGAAATCATCCGATTTATCCGGGATAAGAAATGAGGTAATGAGTGAAAAAACTGTTTTTAGGAGAATTTTTCCAAAAACTCTGGCAGGGTAAGGAGCCGTTTGCCGAAGTCGGCAAACTCGATGGCACATTGTACAGACATGTGAAAAGCCGCCGGACTTTGAAGTTGGAACTGAATGGGCGCACCTTCTTCCTCAAACACCATCTGGGCGTGGGCTGGCGCGAGATATTCAAAAATCTTTTTCAGTTCAAGCGGCCGATCCTCGGCGCCGGCAACGAATTTGCCGCGATCAACCGGCTTACCGCGCTGGATGTGCCGACCATGACCGCCGAAGCCTACGGCGAACGCGGCAGCAACCCGGCCCGGCGCGAGTCGTTTCTGATAACTGCGGCGCTGGAAAATAATTGTTCGCTGGAAGAACTTTGCGCCCAATGGCCGAAAAAAAAGCCGGAGTTTGCCCTTAAACTGGCGTTGATCAAAGAAGTGGCACGTTCTGCCGGGATCATGCACCGCAACCACATCTGCCACCGCGATTGCTATATTTGCCACTTTCTGCTGGATATGACCACGCTCGAGTGCCCCCGCCCGCTGGTATCGGTCATAGATCTGCACCGGGCAATACAGTGGAAAAAACTGCCGTTGCATTACCATGTAAAAGATGTGGCCGGTTTGTATTTTTCCAGCATGGATATAAACTTGAGCCGCCGGGATTTTTTCCGGTTTATGAAGTATTATTCGCTGAAAAGTTTGCGCGACACGCTTGATTCCGACCGGCAGTTCTGGCAGAAAGTCGCCCAAACTGCGGGCAAACTCTATTACAAAGAACACCAGAAACCGGCTCCGGAGTTTTGATCTATGGGTAAATTCAAACCTGACAACCTGCCCTATACGCCTGAACCCGGTGAATTTGATTTGCGCGAAGGCCGCACGCTGGAGGCAACCTGCTATAAACCGTTCAAACGTGTTTTGCTTGAAATCAGTTACGACGGCAGCGAATACGGCGGCTGGCAGATCCAGCCCAACCGTCTTGCCGTACAGGAAGATATGCAAAATAAACTGACCAAGCTCTACGGCGGACAATTCATTCACCTGATCGGTGCCAGCCGCACCGATGCCGGAGTTCACGCCATCGGTTTTGCGGCCAGTTTTCTGACGCCGGTACGACCGGTCATACCGCTGGATAAGCTGCAAAGCGCGCTCAACCGGCAGCTGCCGCCGGCTATCCGCATCCGCAATGTCCGCGAAGTTCCGCTGGACTTCCACACCCGCTACGATGCGATCGGCAAAGCCTATACTTATGTGATGAATCTGGGGTTGGAAACGCCCTTTTCCGGCCGCTACAGCATGTTGACCGATCCCCGGCAGGATGTTGATGCCATGCGCGAAGCCGCTTCGTACCTGACCGGCACGCACGACTACTCCAGCTTTGTGGCCGAACGTAAAAATATTGACGATGCCGTGCGCACGATCTACGATATAAGGATACAGGATTTCGGTAATTTCCGCTGCCTGACCTTTATCGGCAACGGTTTTCTCTACAAGATGGTGCGCAATCTGGTCGGCACACTCCATGCCGCGGCACTGCATAAGATACAACCCCTTGAAGCCAAACATATTCTGGAAGCCCGCGACCGGACTCTGGCTCCGGACACCGCGCCGGGTCATGCGCTCTTTTTGATGAAGGTGTTTTTTGAACCGGATGATCCGAAATCGTTTGAGCTTAAACAAGTACCGTTTTTTATGTAAAAAAAGCCTTGCAATAGCGGGATTTGGAGTTATATTGAATATATGAAAAAAAATACGGTCAATCGGGTAACACTGGCGCTGGACGAAGCTCTGGTGCATCAGCTGGATGTAAAAATGGCAGAAAGCGGCAGCGGCAACCGCTCGGAGTTTGTGCGAGAACTGCTGCGGGACTATCTGGTAAACTCCGCCTGCATACAGGGCCAGACAGAAATGCTGGGCACGATCACGCTGCTTTACAACCATCATCAGCGCGAACTGTGCGCCAAGCTGACCAGATTGCAGCACGATTCCGAACTGAAAATTTTAGCATCGACCCATGTGCATCTCTCGCACGAATTGTGTGCGGAAATGATCATGGCGACCGGCACGCCGCAGGCGCTGCAGGAATTGAATCATCAAATCCGCCGGGTGCGCGGAGTGCTGCACTCGGCTTTGAGTATAAGCTCAAGCGGAAAAGAATTGGAGTAAAGTAAACTATGGCAGGAACATTATCTATCAGCCGCAATCAAAACAGCTGCGGTATCATCTTGAGCGGCAGAGTAAATTTTGAAACCGTTGTACCGCTGCGCGATTTTGCCAACAATATCCCTGAAGAAATCAAAAACCTTACCATTGATCTGGGGGATTGTTTAAGTATGGATTCGACCTGCATGGGGGTACTTTCCATGCTGGCGCTGCTGGGGATCAAACGCAAACTCAAACTGCGTCTGCTCAATGCCGGCGGCAACCGTCAGCTGCTCAAAGGGTTGGGCGTGGAAAAACTTTTCAAGTTTGAAGACGGCGAGTTCACCCCCTACGAAGAAATTTTGTATCCCAAGGCCGAACCGGTCAAAAAGAATCTGCAGACTGCAGCCGAAACCGTGCTGGAAGCGCACCAGACCCTGATCAATGCCGACGACAGCAACCGCAAACGCTTTGAAGCGGTCGTGGAAATGACCAAACAGGATGTCGAGCGGTTCAAGGAAAATAAATAAAACCCCCTCCCAACAGTTGTATGATGATCGACGCAGAACAACTTATCCACAGTTTTGACCTTTTCGGTACCGCAGTATTTGCGGTTACCGGGGCGCTTTGCGGAGTACATCATAAACTGGATCTGCTGGGCGTAGTGGTGTTCGGTTGTACGGTGGGCGTCGGCGGCGGAATCTTGCGCGATCTGATCATCGGCGATGTGCCGGTAGCGGCGCTGCGCAGCAAAAGCTATCTTTTGATCTGCATTGCCAGTGCGCTGACGGTATTTTTTGTGGCCCGCTATTTGAGCAACTTGCAGAAACTCATTGCCATTTGCGATGCGATCGGACTGGGGGTGTTTACCGCCATCGGCGCGGCCAAAGGCGCGGCGTTTGAACTCAATACGATCGGGATCGTGCTGTGCGGCGTATTGACCGCAGTCGGCGGCGGGATCTTGCGCGATGTGATGAGCAAGTCGATCCCGGTAGTGCTGACCAGCGATTTTTATGCCACGGCAGCGCTGCTGGGCGGTCTGGTATTCTGTTTGCTGAAAAGATTGACCCGACTGCCGGATTTTTCGATTTTTGCAACAGTATTTCTTTTTGTAACCGGCATCCGGCTGGCGGCCATGCACTATAAACTGCACCTGCCGGTAGCCAGCAGCAACGACGCGGCCGCCCCGGGAAAGGAGTCATAAAACAATGCCTGCACCGATCAGAGCCGGCTCCGGAGTGCTTATCCGGGTGAAAAAACTGCATATCGAACGGATCTTTTACCGGGAAATACTCTGTTTGGGCGAACCGGTAGTTGACAGCGATTTCTGGTGCGAATTTGCCGCACCGGACGGCAGCCGGATCATACTGGAAAAATCCGAAGCGCCTTATCTTGAACACAGTGCATCAGCCACCACGCTGGTGCTGGCAACGCCGCATCTGGAAAAAGTCCTGAAAGAACTTTCGCTCAACAAACACCCGCTGGAAACAATGGAGCGCTTCCACCCCGGCGAAGTATTTTACCGCGGTCAGGACCCGGAAGGCAACGTTTTTTACCTCTGTAAACAATAAAAATCCAACCATTAAATATAAAGGAAAACAATTATGGCTTTTCTCGACCGGAACTACCTTATCGGCAACGCCGCCGGACTGCGCATTTTTGATGCGGTCAAAGACCTGCCCATTGTCGATGCTCACAACCACGCCAACGTCAAAGAGTTGGCCGAAAACAAAAACTATGCCGACGCCTGGCAGCTCTTTGCCGGCACCGACCACTATGTCTGGAGCGTAATGCGTCGCTGCGGCGTGGCCGAAGAATATATTACCGGCAACCGCACCGCGCGCGAAAAATTCTGCGAACTCGGCCGCATTTTCCCGCTGCTGGTGGGCAACCCGGTCTACGAATGGATCCACCTCGACCTCAAGCGGGTGATGAATATTGATACATTGCTCAACGGCGAAACTGCCAACGAAATTTTTGATGCCGTAAACACCATACTTGCGCGCGAAGATATGAAGCCGCTGGCGATCCTGAAAAAACTCAACGTGGTGGCCATGTGTTCGACCGACGACCCGGTCGATACGCTGGAATATCACCGGCAGGTCAACGCCGCCTGGGGCGGGATCCTGGTGCGTCCCACCTGGCGGCCGGATGCGGCAATGAATATGCATCTGCCCACCTGGAGCGCTTATATGCAGAAACTGGCCGCCCGGTTTGAACTGACGTTCAACAGCATCGACGATCTTTTTAAAGCCTTGCGCATGTCGCACGATTACTTTGCCGCAAACAACTGTACGGTCAGCGATCACGGGGTGGAAATCATTCCCGGCGCAACTTTCGACAAAGCGCTGGCGGATGCCACATTTAAAAAAGCGCTTTCCGGCGCGGCGGTCAGCAAGGACGAAATCACCAACTTCCAGAAAGCAGTGATGAACTGCGCGGCCGCACTGGATGCGGAAAAAGACTGGGTCTTCCAGCTGCACTTTGGCGCTATGCGCAACGTGCGTCATTCGATCTTTGAAAAACTCGGCCCCGATACCGGCGTGGATACCGGCAACTGCTTCCAGGATCACTACCCGGGCATGGTCGACTTCCTCAATGCATTCGACGGCAAACTCAAAACGGTGCTTTACTGCTTTGACCCCACCCAGATCTCCACCGTGGCCAGCGTGGCGCGTGCGTTCTCCAGCAAGGTCAAGATCGGTGCGCCCTGGTGGCAGTGCGACAACCCGATCGGCATGAAACGCCAGCTGGAATACTTCGGCAGCGTGGATCTGCTGAACAACTGCTCGGGGATGGTTTCCGACTCGCGCAAACTTTTGAGCTACGGCTCGCGGCACGAAATGTTCCGCCGGGTGCTGGCCGACGTGCTGGGTACCATGGCCGAACTCGGTCAGGCGCCCGAAGAACTGCTTACCGAACTGGCAGTACGACTCTGCTATGAACAGCCCCGCAGCTTCTTTGCCATCTGAAAAAACTGATACAGCAAGCTCAAGATCTTGCTGAAAAGAAAAACAACGTACGATCGGATAAACCGGTTGTACGTTGTTTTTTTTTGCAACTATTTATTTTTTTTGCAATATTCTGCCCTTGACATTGAAAAAAAGATGATGTATACTATTACCAGAAGCTCGATGAGGGTGAATTGTTTCTTCATTCGTTGATCCTTCAATAGTTTACACTTTTTTTTGAGTTGATTACCCTTACTGTGGTAATCGCCATCATCGCCATTCTGGCTGCCATGCTGCTGCCGGCACTCTCCGCAGCGCGCGAACGCGCCCGGGTATCCAACTGCATCGGCAACCTCAAACAGATCGGTCTTTCCACGATCATGTACGCCGGCGATAACAAAAGTCATGTAGCATTTTCCAAAGTCCGCTGCGCTGATCAAGGCTGTATTTTGACGATGGGAGAAAGTACCGGTACAGTCAATGATACACCGTATTTGCTTTCCAACGGCGGCTATCTGCCCGGCGAGCTGGATACCACTGATGCGGTCGAGTACCGGAAACTGCTGCGCAAGTATTTCATCTGCCCCAGCGATGATGTTTCACAGCGGCAGAGTGTACATGCAAGTTATTATTTCTTCTATATCAACACAGCCGGTTGCGGCCACCATTCCAGCAATGCGTACAACGGAGCTGATTCGGCCCGCTGTATACTGGGTAAAGACAATCCCGGCAACACCTATATGCTTGATACTGTTTCCTACTACGGCGAACAGTATGGCCGGAACAATCACGCCACTTCGGCCAATGGTCTGAAACTCGGCGGCGACGTGGAAAATGTAAACTATCCCAAGAGCTATGCTCAAGCCAAAGACACGCTGGCCGCAGTTATCGGCAAATACTTTGACCATGTGCAGAAGTAAATTCTGATAACAGAGAAAACGCAACGGCATCCGCAAAAACGGATGCCGTTTTTTTGCTGGTGCGGCAGTAGGGTTTTCCGCGATGCGCGGAGCGAAGCAATCGCGCGAGCGCGGCGGCGAGCGATAGCAATGCCGCCGGGCGACACCAGTCGCCGGTCTGCAACACAGCATTGTGGCGGCGAGCGATAGCAATGCCGCCGCCCGGCACCAGCCGGTGGCCCATCAAGCCCGCACTCGGAGCGCGAGCGAGGAGCGAAGCAATCGCGCGAGCGTGGCGGCGAGCGATAGCAATGCCGCCGCCCGGCACCAGCCGGTGGCCCATCAAGCCCGCACTCGGAGCGCGAGCGCGGAGCGAAGCAATCGCGCGAGCGTGGCGGCGAGCGATAGCAATGCCGCCGGGCGACACCAGTCGCCGGTCTACAATCCCGTACCCGGAGCGCGAGCGGTCTGGCCGGAGGCCGCCCGCGAGCGTGGCGCGGCGGAACGCCGCGCCGGTCGGCCGCCCCAGCGGCCGACACACCCCGTCCGCTAACCGACTGTTTTTGCGAAATAGCGCGGATGCATCACGAGTTTTGCAAGGAGCGAACGAGGGAGTGTACGACTGTACTCGACCGAGTGAGCGACGCCGGCAAGGCTCGTGAGGCGCCACGATATGGGCAAAAAAAATGGAGGCGTGGATCGGAGTCGAACCGATTTATGCGATTTTGCAGACCGCTGCCTGACCGTTTGGCTACCACGCCTCGTA
The DNA here is from genome assembly GCA_015061695.1 of Lentisphaerota bacterium. GTDB lineage: Bacteria > Verrucomicrobiota > Lentisphaeria > Victivallales > Victivallaceae > SIG78. The sequence goes on along the minus strand of SUWA01000016.1, from coordinate 13,397 downwards.
AAGGAGGTGATACATTACTATACATCACTTTTTGTAAAAAACAACTTTATAAGCAGTTTTTTTTGAAAAAAACGTTAAATTCATTTTTTTTCAACAATTTTTTGTTTGTAAATTGCAATGTTCCCTTGACAGCATCAAAGTTTTATTGTATATTGCAATTGGTTACTCGTGTAAATTTATTTTTTTTATGGATATAAATATGGTTGCGGGCAAAAAAACAACAGTTACGCGTAATGATGTGGCACGGGCTTGCGGCGTAAGCGGCGCACTGGTCAGCTACGCATTCAGCGATACGGCACAAAATAAGGTCAAGCCCGAAACGCGGGCAAAGATCCTGCAAACCGCCCGCGAGCTGGGGTATCGCCCCAGCCTGATCGGACGCTGCCTGAAAAACCATTGCAGTTATAATATCGGCATACTGCTGCCGGAACGTTTTGTCAGCAGGATATCATTGCACCAATTGCGTATTTTTCATGGGGTGTGCATGGCGATCCAGGAAACAGATTACCGGCCAATGGTGTTTTTCGGAGTCAACGATAAACTTTTTAAATCGCTCGAAGAACACCGGGTAGATGGAGTGATACTGCTGGATTCAGATACTGATTTAAGTTATGCGGAAAACCTGCTGCCCTATAAACTGCCCATGGTCTTTGCCAACGTGGAATACTCCTGCAGCCAGCACTATGTGGCCAGCGTGCGCTCCGATCACGAAAAACTGGTCAACGACCGGGTAAACGATCTGCTGGCAGCCGGCTGCAGAAATATCTTGCAAATCTCGGCTTTGATCAATGTTTGCCAGCCGAATTATATATTGCAGAAATCGTTTGAAAAGTTCCGGGCCAACTGCAGCCGCCCGGAGGTAAAATTTTCGATTTTTGATCCCGGCCAATACGAAGTTACCGAAGCGATGATACAAGAGGCTGAAAAATATTTTTCAGGCGATTCGCCCTGCGATGGCGTGCTGGTGGACGGCAGCGACTTTGCCGATATGATCCAGGAAGCGGCCCGGCGGCACGGAGTGATCCTGCAGCGGGGCAAAAATTGTCATTTGTCGTGCAGTCAGGAAACGGCCTTTCCATGCTGGTCTCATAATTCATTTCAGCTGGGTAAACAGGCGTGGGATACCATGCAGAAAATGCTCAACAGACAAAACGTGGAAAAACTCAAACTGGTGCCATACTTCTACGCCAAGAGCGAAGAAAATCTGACCGACAACGCCATTTGCAATCAATAAAACAACCATATAAAAATATTAAACCAACCTTAATAAGAGGAGAAAAAAAATGAAAAAACAATTCACACTGATCGAACTCCTGGTCGTAATCGCCATCATTGCCATTCTGGCGGCCATGCTGCTGCCGGCTTTGAGCGCCGCGCGCGAACGCGCCCGCGCCGCCAATTGTACCACCAAACTCAAGCAGATCGGTACGGCCGAAATGCTCTATGCCGGTGACAATAAAGATTTTATTGCCGGTATGTACTATGGCTCCAATGCCGGAGATCAGTCGCAGTACGAATTTAACGGAACCAGCTGCGACTTTTCGGATACCCACGGTTCTCCCCAGTGTTTGATCATCAAAGGCGGATACTTTGGTTTCACCCCTGCCGTACTGACCGATCTGCGTGAGGATCAGGATACAGTTGCCAAGTATTACCAGTGCCCCAGCGATACGACCAACTTCGGTTACTATAGCAACAACTCCCACTCCAGCTACCCCTTCCTGGTCGTTTGCAAAGCAAAGGATAAAAACTATACCAACGATACCAACGGCGGTTCAGCGCGTCATGTTGTCGGACGCGACAATCCCGGCAATACCATTGCCTATGACTATGTGAAGCGTACCGGCTGGGATTCTTCAGACAACCACCCCAACGATGCCGGGTTCCTCTATCTGGGCGGTCACGTCAAGCGTATGGCAATGCCTGATTCGCTGACCAGCAAGATGACATCCAACAAAAACTTCTTCGACCTGGTCGATGAACGTTTGAACTGATATATTGTTACATTTAAGGCTGAAATATTGTTATGAATAAGTTCAATGCGACTTTGGCTGCATTGGCGTTTTCCGGCGCGGCTGCTCTGCACGCCGCGCTTCCGGCAACGCCCAAACCGATCAGTTACGATGTGGACCCGCCGGTGGTGATCGACGGCAAACTGGCCGACTGGCAGAATGTGCCGGTTCTGGCGGATATGTCCGGCACTGCTTCGCTGGCATACAACCGCACCAAAAGCTACGATGGCGACAAAGATTTGAGCGGAATCGTCAAAATGCTCTGGCAGCATTCTGGCTTGTTTATCTCGGCCCAAGTCTTTGATGATAAACATGTGCAGGCGTTCCCCGCCAAGCCGTGGGCCGGCGACCATGTTGATCTGCGTTTGGATATGACGCCCGATGCGGCCAAAGATCGGGAAACTTTCGGCGACGGCCAGTTCCAGCTGATCATTTCGCCCGGAGATTTCCAGAATTATAAACCCGAAGTCCGCCTGGTCAAACCGCAGGGCAAAACGCTCAAAGGCTGCCGCGTGGAGGCAGAAAAAACTGCCGACGGGTATAATATCGAAGCATTTATTCCGTGGGAAACACTGGAAGTCAAAGGCATGACTTTCGACAAAGTTTTTGCGGTGGATGTGCTGGTGTCGGATTCCGATGATCCCAAATTCAGTCAGCAAAATTACAAGATCCTCGGCCCGCTGCCCTTTACCAACTACCGCGACCGGTTGGTCAGAGTGGTGCTGGCTGACGGCAGCGGCAATTCCAAGCTCTGTACCCCCGAAAAAGTGCTTTCGGATACGGAAAAAAGCGTCAATGTGGAAAAGCCGCAAATTATTACCTTTGAGCTTACTGCTGATGAAGTCAACAAATTTGATTATCTGTTGAACTTTCAGGCGCGTGCGGTTTCAGCCAAGCCCGCCGGGTTCGGCAGCAACATGCTCAATGTGGAGGTCAACGGCAAAATGCTGCAAGCCGAACAACTCTTCGGCCTGCCCGCCACCTTTACCATGCGCAGTGGCCGCTCGCTGGGCATGATCGGGCCTTCGGGATCGCTGACGCTGCCGTGGAGCAACAGCTTTGAAGGGGTCGATAAGCACAAAGATTACGCGGTTCCGGGCCGCAAAAGCTGCGATTTTGCGTTTTCGCTGGCCGGGTTGCTGAAAGAGGGTAAAAACACCATCACTTTCAAAGTCATGCCGACGGCACTGCACCGCAAAAATAAATTCCCCATGGCAGTCGGCAAAGTTGCGCTGACCATTGTTCCCAAAGGTACTTTGGTCGATACGACCAAACCGCCCACCGGCAAGCTCGATAAGTTTGAACCCGAAACACCGGCCGCGCTGCCGGTCTACAGCACGGTTCAGCAAAAGGGCAATGCGGTTGCATTCAAACTCAACGATGTTACCGTTACGGTCAAAAGCGAATTCCTGACCAAAGGCGGCAAGTGGGGCGATTTGAGCAACACGGCCATCAAACACACCCGCAAAGTCGAACGCACTGATGCGTATATACTTGTGCGCGACAAATTTGTCAACACTTCCAACGAAGATTTGGTTCTGCTGCAGAAGCATACCATGACCCTGCCCGGAATCAAAACGCTGCTGGTCGGCGGTACCGAAGTCAGCTTGAAGTACAATACCGAGCGGGCGCTGGGTACCAACTGTACCGTGCTGGGTTTGAGCGATAAATACGCTGTAGGTATGATCCCGTGGTGCGACGCATTGTCGATTCACGGCACGGCGGCGGTCAACAATGGCGCGCCCCAGCTGGCGGATTTCCAGATGGCGATCGGCGGCAACGCTGAATACACCTCGGAATTCATAATTGTACCGTGGCTCAACGCGGATTATTACAGCTGGATCAATCAGGCACGCCGGATCATCGGCTCGAACTACCCGATCACACTGCTGTCGGGCTTCTGGAATCACAATGATGCCACCAAATACAGCATCAAAGTCCAGAAAAAGATGATCGACAACTTCGGGATCAATGCGGTTACCCAAAGCAACAACTGCGTGCCGGATGCCCAAGGCCGCCCCACCCGCGGCACGGATTTGATCCAGGGCGATCTTACGCAATATCATGCCATGCGTAAATTGCTCGACAAACACTATCCGCAAGGCAACGTAAAGCAGCTGATCTACTTCCACTGCTATTTGGATACCACCGTAGCCAACCTGACCAGATACGCCAACGACCGCATGGTGCTGGCCGACGGCAGCCACACGGTTTACAGTATCAGTCCCGGCGGCAACTACCTGCACTGCATACTGCCCACCGAAGGCGGCTGGGCGGAAGTCGGCGAAGAGTGGATCGACATGATCATCAATAAAATCGGCGCTGACGGGATCTTCTGGGATGAATTTGTCCGCAGCAATGTCGAATATGTCTACAACAAAAATATGTGGGACGGTGTTTCGGCCGATGTCAACCGCAATAACGGTACGATCAAACGCAAAAAGAGTTCCGTAGCACTGCTGTCGCTTGAGTGGCGGCTCAAGATGGTGCGCAAATTGCGCGCCGCCGATAAAGCGCTCATTATCAACGGGGCGCCGGCAACTCACACCATGCGGCAGGAAAAACTCCAGAGCATGTTCGAAACCGGTTCGATCTCCAACGTACTGCTGGGCCATTTGGGAACGCCGGTGGCGCTGGGCGACCACCTGACCGAACGCAAGTTCACCGATGCGTGGAAAGTTATGCTGCGGGCGCTGGATTTCGGCGGCCTTTACTGCGTGTATGTTACGCGCAAGGTCTACCCGGAATACCCCACCATGACCAAGTGGATGTATCCGTTCACCCCGATCGAACTGCACAAAGGTTATCTGATCGGCCAAGAGCGCATTATCACCAAAAACAGCGGTCTTTTCGGTTGGGGCGACAACTCTGACTTTGAAGCGGTCGTCTTTGGCCCCAACGGTCAGGTTACTGACCGCTATCCGGTCAAAAAAGTCGTCATCGACGGCAAAACTTACGCGGAAGTAAGGATTCCCGGCCTCTGTGCGGCCGTAATCATCCGCAAGTAACAAAATCATTGCAATCCCTGTTAGCAGAAAGCAGGGATTGCATTTTTGCTGACATTTTACTCGTGTAAAAGGTTATTTTTATGAAAAAATTTTATACTTCAGCGGTTGCCTTGCTGACCGCATTTTCGCTGTGCCATGCAGCCGATGCAATCCGCCCGGTGGTTTACGATGTCGACCCGCCGGTAGTGGTGGATGGCAAAATTGCGGACTGGAATGATGTAAAGATCTTTGCCGATTACTCCGGCGAAAACTGTCTGGGGCGCACGATCCGCAACAGTGTTTACAGTTACTCCGGCAATAATGATTTGAGCGGGATCGTCAAACTGACGTGGCGTCCGCACGGTCTTTACGTTATGGGTTCGATCACCGACAATAAACATGTTCAACGCGGCGGCGATCTGGTTTGGGGCGGCGACCACCTGGATTTGCGGCTGGATATGACTTGCCATGCGGACAAAGACCGGGAAGATTTCGGCGAAGGGCAATTCCAACTGCTGCTTTCGCCGGGAGATTTCAAAAATGTCAAGCCTGAACTCCAGGTTATCCAGCCGCAGGGAATGCGTTTGCCCGGCGGGCAGATCGCCGCCGAAAAAACTGCGGAGGGCTACAATATCGAAGCGTTTATTCCGTGGCAGGCGCTGGAACTTGAAAATGTGTCGTTCAATAGAGTTTTTGCCGTCGAAATATTGCTTTCAGACAGCGATAGCGCCAAAGAAACCCAGCAAAAATTCAAGATGATCGGCCCTAAACCCTACACCAATACCCGCAGCCGCATGGTCAAAGCGGTGCTGGCTGACGGCAGCGGTCAGGCCGAAATTGCCAGCCCCGAAAAAGTTATTTCGCAAAAAGAAATGCTGGTCAAGCGCGATCACCCCGCCCAGGTGGAATTTACCCTGACCGAAAAAGAACTGGCTGAAAATGATTATCTTTTGACCTTTCAGGCCCGCGTTGATTTTCATGTGGCCGGCGGCTATGCCATGGGCGTACTTAATTGCGATGTCAACAACATGAATCTTACCGGCGATCATCTCTTCGGTTCGGATGGCACCTTTACAGTGCGTTACGGCGAAAACCTGCCGCTGATCGACGGTTCCGGCGCGCTGACGCTGCCGTGGGCGCCGGATTACAGCGCCACTGATAAAGATAAGAAATATGCGGCGCTCAACCGCAAAAGTGCCGAATACACTTTTTCGTTGATCGGGTTGCTCAAGCCGGGCAAAAACACGGTCAACTTCAAAGTGATCCCCAACCGGCGCAATGCTAAAATCAATATGTATGTAAATGCGGTCAAACTGCAGATTTTCCCCAAAGGCACATTGGTCGATACCACCCGTCCGCCGCAGGGCGAACTGCCGTTTTTCACCCCCGAAGCACCGGTCAATGCACCCTTATACAGCAGTTTGCAAAGCAGCAATAACCAGATAACGTTCCAGCTCAACGATTCCACCGTTACGGTCAGGAGCGAATTTCTGACTCAAAACTCCAAGTGGGGCAGCTTGAACAATACAGCGATAAGCCATACCCGCGAAGTTGTGCCGCACGATCACTATATTCTCGTGCGCGACAAATTCCGCAACAACTCCAACACCGTGGCGGCAATTCTGCAAAAACACACTATGGATATGTCGGACGGATTCCAAAAAATCTATATCGGCGGCGGCGAATACCCGACCCGCTTCAATGCCGAACGCGCCCCCGACAGCAACCCTTCGGTCATCGGTATCGGCAAAAAATACAGTGTGGGCTTCCTGCCGTGGAGCGATGCGCTTTCGGTCCATTGCGTCGGCGCAGTGTTCAATGGCCATGTGCAGCTGGCCGACTATCAGCTGGCGATCGCGCCCCAAACGGAATACACGGCAGAATTTATTGTTATACCGTGGAACAAAGCAGACTATTTCAGCTGGATCAATCAGGCCCGGCGGATCCTGGATGTGAATACGACCATAACGCTGCATCCGGGCTTGTGGATGAGCAATAACGCAACCGCAGTTTCGGAATCCGGTCAGAAAAACGTCATCCGCAACACCGGGATCAATGCGGTGATCCAAAGCAACAACTGTCAGCGCAATGCCGAAGGCTTGGAAATGCGCGGCAGTGAGTGGATCGAAAGCCCGCTGACTCAATATCACGCCATGCGCAAGCTGCTGGATAAAAATTACCCGGATAAATCGGTCAAACAGCTGGTCTACTTCCACTGTTTTCTGGAAACGACCGTTGCCAATCTGGATAAATATCCGCAAGACCGCATCCGGCTGGCTGACGGCAATACCGCTGTTTACGGTGCCAATCGCGGCAACAACCACTTGCATTGCATGTTTCCGACCGAAAACGGCTGGGGCAAAGTGGCCGAAGCCTGGATCGACTGTATTTTTAACGACATAAAGGCCGACGGTATTTTCTGGGACGAATTTGTCCGCAGCAATATCGAATACGCCTACAACGAAAATTGGTGGGACAATGTTTCCGCCGATGTTGACCGCAACACCGGTGCAGTCAAACGCAAAAAGAGTTCGATCACGCTGCTCTCGCTGCCATGGCGTTTGAAAATGCTCAATAAAATCCGCTCGCAAGGCAAAGAATTGATCATCAACGGTGCGCCGACCACACACACCATGCGGCAGCAGAAGATCCAGACCATGTTTGAAACCGGCCAGATCTCCAGCCTGAACAAGGGCCATTTGGCCTGTCCGGTGGCGCTGGGCGACCACCTGACCGAAAAGAGCTTCCCCGATGCCTGGCGTGTCATGCTCCGGGCGCTGGATTTCGGCAGTCTGTACTGCTGGTATTACACGATCAAAGTCTATCCGCGCGAACACGAAGCCATGAGTAAATATATGTATCCGTTTACACCCATTGAGCTGCACAAGGGTTACATCATCGGCGAAGAACGGATCATTACCAAATTGAGCGGCCGTTTCGGCTGGGGCGATGCTTCTGACTTTGAAGCGCTGGTCTTTGATACCAACGGCAAGCTTACCGACAAATATCCGGTCAAAAAGATCGAAGAAAACGGTCAGACCTACGCCGAAGTCCGTATTCCCGGCTCCTGCGCTGTTGTAATAATCCGCAAATAAAAAGGACGATCATTTATGAAAAAGATCCCTTCCCTGACCGCGGCGCTGCTGGCCGCAGCAAGCCTGTCGGCAGCCCCCGCGCCAGAATACAAATATATTCCGTTTGATGTTGACCCGCCGGTGGTGATCGACGGCAAGATCAGCGATTGGAGCAGCATCAGCACGCTGGACGCCTTCCCCGGCAGAGAAACTTTAGGCTGGGATCGCGGCAGCAAAGCCTACCGCTATTCCGGCCCGGAAGATTTGAGCGGTACAGTTAAAATGACCTGGCGCCAGCACGGACTTTTTGTCATGGCGCAGGTTACGGATAATGTGCATATCCAGCAGGGCGGCAGCAAAACCTGGGGCGGCGACCATCTGGAAGTCCGGCTGGATATGACCCCCAACGCGGACAAAACCCGCAAGGAATTCGGCGAAGGTCAGTTTATGATCCAGCTTTCGCCGGGGGATTTCAAAAGTGTCAAGCCCGAAATCCGGGTGCTTTATCCGCAGGGCATGACCCTGCCCGGCGGGCAGATCGCGGTCGAAAAAACCGATGCCGGGTATAATCTCGAAGCGTTTATCCCGTGGGCGGAACTGGATCAGAAAAATGTGACTTTCAACCGGACTTTCAAGCTGGAAGTGTTGCTTTCCGATACCGATTTTGTGCAGGAAAATCAGCAGAAGTTTATGATGCTCGGCCCCAAACCCTACACCAAATACCGCGACCGCATGGTTCCGGCGGTGTTGGCTGACGGCAGCGGCAATGCGCAGGTCACTCAACCGGAAAAGGTCATTTCTTCGCAGGAAAAACTGGTCAAACGCGATCACCCGTCGCAGATCGAATTTACGCTGAGCAAGCAGGAACTCGATCAGTACGACTATTTGCTGACCTTTCAGGCGCGCGCCGATTTTGCCACGCCCGGCGGCTACGCCATGACCATGCTCAACTGCGATGTCAACAATACGACTTTGCGTACCGAACACCTTTTCAATTCCGATGGTGTCTTTACTGCCAAATACGGCAAAACGCTGCCGATCATGGATGCATCCGGCGCACTCACGCTGCCGTGGTCGCCGGATTACGAAGCGATCGACAAACACAAGCAGTATGCGCCGCTCGGCCGCAAGAGTGCCGAATTTACTTTTGCGCTGGCCGGCTTGCTCAAACCGGGCAAAAACGTCATCAAATTCAAAGTGATCCCCAACCGGCGCAATTCCAATGTGGATATGTATGTGGGAAAAGTCGCTTTGCAGATGTACCCCAAAGGTACACTCGTTGATACCACCCGCCCGCCGCAGGGAAAATTGAATATCTATGAGCCGGAAACGCTCCCGGATGCGCCGCTTTACAGCGCGCTGACCAGCCGGGACAACACGGTCAGATTCCAGCTCGGCAATGCGGCAGTTACACTCCGGAGTGAATTCCTCACTGCCAACGGCAAATGGGGTTCGCTGCAAGGTACGCCCATAGGGCATACCCGCACGGTCGAAGCCGGAGAGTCTTACATTCTGGTACGCGATAAATTCGTCAACAGATCCAATGCCATGGCCGCCATCTTGCAGCGGCACACGCTGGAAACTTCGGACGGATTCAAAAAAATCTACATCGGCGGCAACGAGTTCCCAACCCGTTTCAACGCCGAATGTAATACGGACAGCAACCCGACCATTATCGGGGTCAGCGATCAATACAGCGTGGGTATGCTGCCGTGGTGCGATGCGCTTTCGGTCCACTGCACCGGCGCGGTCTTCAACGGCAAAGCGCAGATGGCAGACTACCAGTTCGCGCTGGGCGCCAATGCTGAATACACTGTGGAATTCATCATTGTTCCGTGGAACAAAGGCGATTATTTCAGCTGGATCAATCAGGCGCGCCGGATCCTGGATGTAAATATGCCCATAACGCTTTTGCCGGGGCTGTGGATCGGCGATGCCGCCACACGTTACAGCGACAGCAGACAGAAGTTGATGATCGACAACACCGGACTCAATGCAGTCATCCAGAGCAACAACTGCCAGCGCAACGAACAAAATGTCGGTTTGCGCGGCAACGACTGGATCAACAGTTCGCTGCACCAATATCATGTGATGCGTAAAATTCTGGATAAATTCTATCCGGATAAATCGGTCAAACAGCTGATCTATTTCCACTGTTTTCTGGATACCACGCAGGCGGATATAAAGAAATACAACAAAGACCTCATCCGGCTGGCCGACGGCCGCACCACCACCTACGGCAACAGCGGCGGCAGCGAATATCTGCACGGGATCCTGCCCAACGAAGACGGCTGGGCAGAAGTCGGCGAAGCGTGGATCGACTGCATTTTTGACAAAGTAAATGCCGACGGTATCTTCTGGGATGAATTTGTCCGCAGCAATATCGAATACGCCTACAACGAAGATTTGTGGGATGGTGTTTCGGCAGATGTCAACCGCAATAACGGCGTGATCGTCCGCAAAAAGAGTTCGGTCACACTGCTCTCGCTGGCGTGGCGCATGAAGATGGTCGAAAAAATCCGCGCGCGCGGCAAAGCGCTTATCATCAACGGCGCACCGACTACACACACTCTGCGGACCCAAAAGATCCAGACACTGTTTGAAACCGGTCAGCTTTCCAGCCTGAACAAAGGTCATCTGGCATGTCCGGTATCGCTGGGCGACCATTTGACCGAAAAGAGCTTTACCGAAGCATGGCGCGGCATATTGAGTGCATTGGATTTCGGCAGCTTGTACTGCTACTATTACACCAATAAGACCCACCCCACCAAGCACGAAGCGATCACCAAATGGATGTATCCTTTTACGCCCGTGGAACTGCACAAAGGCTACCTGATCGGCGAAGAACGCATCATTACCAAATTGAGCGGTCTTTTCGGCTGGGGCGATAATTCTGACTTTGAAGCGCTGGTCTTTGACCGCAACGGTGTGCTGACCGATAAATACCCGGTCAAAAAAGTCGTCATCAACGGCAAAACCTACGCCGAAGTCCGTATCCCCGGCTCCTGCGCCGCAGTAATTATAAGAAAGTAAGAGGGGCTGGTTCGAGAAAAAACCGCTTCTTTTACCCTCAAATTTTCCTGCCGCTCATCTTTTGGCAAGCTCCAAGGTGAGCGGCAATTCTTTACAATTTTTTAAGTATAAAAAAAATCAGACCGGTCCGACATATCCGACCGGTCTGACTTATTCTTACGCCGTCAGGCTCAATAGAAATACTGGTTTTTCTGTATTGCTATTCTGAAACCTGCTGCGATTTTTAATTTTTCGGGGAAGAAAAATCCGTTTCTGCAAGTTTATTTTTAAGAGCAATCATTCCTTCACTCAATTTTGCGGCAGAGGCCTGTTTATCACCACACAACGCCACCACAAAAAATACCACTACAATAAGTGCCAAAAGCAATGCAACTCTACTCAACATTTCATATTCAGGACCTAAATCCACACTCCAGAGACCCAATGCAGCGCACACAAAAACAAACGGAGCCAGCAAATAGAAAAATATAGCAGATCCAAGAACACGATTGCAGTAAAAGACGCTTTGCGGATTTATCACCAACTTATTTTGAGCATCAAAATCAAGCTGAAATTTTGCGCCGGCACTCCACAATGAACGAACTGCGGCCTTGCCGATGAACGATTGTTTAGCTTCAGCATTTACTTGCAGTATTCCCTGAGTCATCAAGGCGTTTTCTTCCAGGCGGAAATTACTGATTCCAAATTTCGGCATACTGTCCAAAACAGCGCGTACTTGCGGAGCAAGCTGCACCCTTTTTTCCGCAGCAGCCCTTGCTTGCTGTGCCATTTCAGCTGCTTTGGCGTTCTGGATATTTTGAACCTCCAGCGCTGAACAAATTGTCAATTTACCGCCGCATTTATGACAAAATTTAGTATTATTATCATACGGCAACATACAATTGGTGCAGTAGTTGAGTCTTTCTTCCACTGCACCGCCGCACTCGCCGCAAAATTGTATTGCAGAAGCGTATTCTTTTTGACATTTGGTGCAAACAAACATACTTTTCTTCCTGATGAGTATTGCTGTTTTTATATTTGGCTATATTATGCTCAAAAGAATCTTATCCCCCCCATAAGTCAGATAAGATTCTTTAATAACAGATGATTTGCCGCTTACTGATCGAGCGGAATGGTAACACGAACCATGTCGTCACAATCTTCGATCATGATTTTGATGTCATTGCCATTATCCAGTGTCGCCAGCGCTTTATACTGGTTATCGGAAACTTGTTCGGTGATCTTGACAGCCACACATTTAGCGGCCTCGCTGCCCAATTCATCCTTAAGAATATCCGTAACCAGCGGAATTGCGCTTTCTTCCAAAACAGCTTCGTTGCTGCAACCGCAGAACATAAATACGCTCAAGAGCATTACTCCAAGCAAAAAAACGATTCTTTTCATAACTCGACTCCTTAAAAATAATTGATGTTGTGTGAATAAAATTCTGCTTTATATGACTTTTTTACCGCTATTATGTTAATTTGCCTTGCCGTTGACTCCCATGATTTAAATTGTTTAACGTATAAACAAGCCCGTTTTTCATCCCGTTCTTAACACGGCTGGCCGTTCAACTTAACATTATCTATAAGTAATAAACGAAAACAAACGCCCAATCTGACAGTAAAAATATAATTTTTTGGTTTATTTTGTAAAAAAATCCCGATCAAGCCCCAAAAATCCTGCCATTTTCCGGGAAAACAGTCCCCGGTGCAGACTGCTGCTCAACAAAAATATTGATTTTACTTTTTAAAACTTTAAAAAAAGAATCGCCGTTTTGATTTTTGAATTTTCAAAAATCAAAACGGCAGGAAAAGGTTTTTACTAAAGGAGTTGGGGCTTGGGGAAGAGGAAAAAGCTTTTTCCTCAAAAAAGGTTTTTCCTCTTCCCCAAAATCCCTTCGCTCCAGAAATTACGCGCCGATTACGGCTTGGATGCGGCGGACACCGCGGCTGGAGCTTTCTTCTTTCCGGATCTTGAAGCTCTTGAGTTCGGCGGTGTTGCCGGCGTGCGGCCCGCCGCAAATTTCTTTGACTATTGCTAAAATTAAACTGTCTTCACATAATAGCCGCACTCGATCAAAGAACAAAACACAACAATAATATAAAAGTGCCGAATCCAATAACTATATACATAAATTGCCCCTTAATTTGATTATCGTTACTAATTTAAAAAAGAATCGCCGTTTTGATTTTTGAATTTTCAAAAATCAAAACGGCAGGAAAAGGTTTTTACAAAAGGAGTTGGGGTTTGGGGAAGAGGAAAAAGCTTTTTCCTCAAAAAAGGTTTTTCCTCTTCCCCAAAATCCCTTC